>DATIDX010000106.1:0-7007 GCA_035456025.1 Cellvibrio sp.
GATGGCGGCAACCTTGCTCACAAAATAGGGTTTCAAATCCACTGGGCCGGCGACGCCTTGCTCGCCTTTGGCGAAAAGTGCGTTACAGGCAGGTGATGCAGTCCAGGCGCCGACGCCAACTTCATCGCCGCCCATGTGAAAGGTCGCCAATTTACTGCCAGCCTTGCGATACATCTGCTGCAGCTCGTAAACGACTTTGTCGACAAACGCGTAGGTCGACGGCAGGCAGACGTTGACCGCGTTGTCGGTGTAATTTTGTACGCTAATGTACTGCGATTTGTCCTGCAGATCCGACAACAAATACTGCTCGGCCTCGGCCTTTTTGCCGGCTTTCAGCAACCTGTGATAGCGCGCCTCCATGGCTTTTATGGCCGCGCGCGCATGGCCGGGCATATCGATTTCGGGGATCACCTCGATATGGCGCGCGCTGGCGAATTTCAGGATTTCAATAAAATCGGCCGTCGAGTAATAGCCATTACCCGAGCCGGATTTATGCGGGCCGGTGCCCAGTTGGGTTAGCAAGCAGCTCTGCTCGCTCAGATCAAAGCAGCGATAGGCGCCCACTTCGGTCAGCTCCGGCAGGCCCGGAATTTCCAGCCGCCAGCCCTCATCCTCGGTTAAATGCAGGTGCAATTTATTAAGTTTGTAACGCGCCATCTGCTCGATCAACCGCAGTGTGACATCTTTGCCATGGAAGTTGCGCCCCATGTCGTAATGCATGCCGCGCCAGCTGTAACGCGGCGCATCGCTGGCAGTCAGCTGTGGCAGGCTATGACTGCTGGCTGGTTGCGCGGGCAAGAGGCTTAGCAGGCTCTGGATACCATAAAACGCGCCGGCCTCATCGCTGCCGATGATGGTGATTTTGTCGGTTGCAACACCGAGCTTGTAACCTTCCGCTTTCTCAATAGCCGCATCTACCTTCACTTCAATGACCTTGGCTGTTGCAGCCACATGGTCGGGCGCCGCACGTAGCGCGATCCCCGCCGCCTGTAATTGTGCAACCAGATACTGCGCCTCACTGGTCAAGCGTCCGGCGTGGCGGATCTGCCAGCTACTATCGAGCGTTACCTCGCCTTTGCGGTATTTGATATCGCGCGGGGTCGGGATGATTTTAGGGCTGGCATCCAGCTTGGCGGCGGCCTGATTGACCGCGAGATTGTCCTGATAGCGAGTCGCAGCGGTGGCGATGGTATAGCGGTCCGGATTATCACCACCGGCGCGCAGTAGCTGTTCCGGGCGGGTGAAAGGCGCGACAAAATCCTGCACATTTTCGGTATCGGTGTTGGCAAACACCACCGGCGCGAGACCCGCCTGGGTGATGAACGCGCGCGGCATAAAATCGGTGTAACTCACCATGCTGGCGCTGGCGGTATAGGGCACGGTGAAGCTCTCGCCGGCGGCCAAGCCTTTGAAGCCGGCAACAGGCGCCAGCTCATGCAGATCGCCTTGCACGTGGCGCAGCGTCATACCTTCAGGCGCTGCCGCCAGTTTGCGCACGGAATGGAAGTAGATTTTCCAATCGCCCTTGCCCGCCGGCAGCGCAATGCCCGAGTTATTAACCAGGGTCAATTGCAGCTCGGGTTTCGCGCCAAAATTACTCACAACACTAAAACGCAGCTGCGCCTTACCCGCAAATTCGCCCAGTTGCTGCTGGGTAAATCCGGCGAGGGCGCTCTGGGCCAGACCCAATGCCAAAGTGAAGGCGCTCAAGCGCGCGAACAGGTGACGACCGGTAGATCTCATTATTAATACTCCAGCTCTCGGGTTGGTTGTTGATTCATTGCTACAAGTTAAGCGCAATTGATTTTTTGACAACGTTGTCCAGATTACAGCAAAAATCGCGTTACGCCAGTTCCTGAACATAAATTAACCCTTGGGCGAATGACTAAGGATAGAGCCAAAAACGACAAAGGGCGCCGCAGCGCCCTTTACCGAATCAAGTGGAGATAACCATCTACAGCTCCAACTTGCCGATCACCCCAAAAAGAACTTGTAAGCCTCGTTTTTGGTTTCATCCCAATAGGGATAATTCAGGTCATTCAAAAACGCCTTGAGGTCGGCGTATTCCTTTTTCGGCACTTGCAATCCCACCAGCACCCGCGCGGAGGCAGAGCCGTGGTTGCGGTAATGGAACAGCGAAATATTCCAGCGGCCGGCGACCTTGGTTAAAAAGGTCATGAGCGCACCAGGGCGCTCGGGGAATTCAAAGCGGTAGAGAACTTCATCCGTCACATGGGGTGCGTGGCCGCCCACCAGATGGCGGATATGCAATTTCGCCAGCTCGTTCTCGGTCATATCCACCAGGTCGTAGCCGAGTGCGCGCAACTCAGCCACCAGATCCGCACGGTCTTTTCCACCGGCCGCAACTTGCACGCCGACAAAAATCTTGGCGTCTTTCACATCGGCATAGCGGTAGTTAAATTCGGTGATATTGCGTTTACCCAGCGCTTTGCAGAACTCTTTATACGCGCCTGGACGCTCGGGGATGGTCACCGCGAGGATCGCCTCGCGCTGCTCACCGATTTCCGTGCGTTCGCTGATGTAACGCAACCGGTCGAAATTGATATTGGCACCGCAGTCGATCGCGACCAAGGTCTGGCCGGTGATGCCGTATTTGGCAACGTATTTTTTCAGGCCGGCGATACCGGTTGCGCCCGCAGGTTCAGCGATGGAGCGCGTATCTTCAAAAATATCTTTGATGCCCGCGCAGATTTCATCGGTGCTGACGGTAATACATTCATCGACAACCTTGCGCAGCACGCGGAAGGTTTCCTCACCGATTTGCGCCACGGCGATGCCGTCGGCAAAGATGCCCACTTGCGGCAAGACCACACGCTTTTTCTTTTCCATGGCCGCGAACAGACAGGCGGATTCATCGGATTCCACCGCAATGATTTTGGTCTCCGGACGCAGGTATTTTACGTAAGCGCCAATTCCCGCCGCCAAACCGCCACCGCCAACGGCGATAAAAATCGCGTCGATTTTGCCCGGGTACTGGCGCAGGATTTCCATCGCAATAGTGCCTTGGCCGGCGATCACATCCGGGTCATCAAACGGATGGATATAGGTCATGCCTTTTTCTTCGACGAGTTTTTTGGCGTGCGCAGATGCTTCATCGTAGCTATCTCCATGCAATACCACTTTCGCGCCGCGCGCACGCACTGCATCGACTTTAATCGCCGGCGTGGTGCGTGGCATAACGATAGTCGCCTTGATTCCGAGGTGCTGCGAACCCAGCGCCACACCTTGGGCGTGGTTGCCGGCCGAGGCGCAAATCACGCCGCGGTTGCGCTCTTCTTCAGTCAACTGCATCAGTTTGTTGTAGGCGCCGCGCAATTTAAACGAGAACACGGGTTGCAGGTCTTCGCGTTTAAGCAGGACTTTATTGCCGGTGCGCGCCGAAATCAGCCGCGCTTCGTCGAGCGGAGTTTCGACCGCAAGGTCGTAGATGCGAGCGTTGAGGATACGTTTTATATAGGATTCAGGCATGGTAGTTCTTGCTTGGAGGGAATGAAAAAGTCGCCGCAGTGTAAACAATTTAGGCGCTGCTGGCACGGCGAAAATCCGTATAATGCGGCAAGTTTTTGGGGCTCCAGCCCGAATTTCACACTTAGCCAGACGGAGGCGATTTGGGGTTCGAGACTGTCGGAGACAGGGATGTCGACGACAAGCCCCCATGGATGGGTGCACGGCGTGTCTCGAACCCCAAATCGCGTGCGTCTGGCGTACTATCTAATGGCACGAGACTAGCACGAGACCACTATGACCCAGGATCAATTAAAACAAGCCGTCGCCCGGGCCGCGATTGAATACATCAAACCCAAATTGTTCAGCGACTCGATTATCGGTGTCGGCACCGGCTCGACCGCCAACTTTTTTATCGATTTCCTGGGCGAAATCAAAAGCCAATTCGCCGGCGCCGTGGCCAGCTCCGATGCCTCGGCCGCGCGCTTGAAAAAGCTCGGCATTGACGTGCTCGACTGCAACTCGGTGAGCGAACTTGTTGTTTATGTGGATGGCGCCGACGAGAGCAACGCCCACCTGCACCTGATCAAAGGCGGCGGCGCAGCACTCACGCGCGAAAAAATCGTGCGCGCAGTCTCCAAGGAATTTGTGTGCATCGCCGATGAAAGCAAATGGGTCGATGTGCTCGGGAAATTCCCGCTCCCGGTTGAAGTCATCCCCATGGCGCGCTCCTACGTCGCGCGCGAACTGGTCAAACTGGGCGGCACACCGGTCTACCGCGACGGCGTAGTGACTGACAATGGCAACGTGATTTTGGACGTCTATAATCTGCAAATTGTTGATCCGGTCGGATTGGAAACCCGCGTCAACCAGATTACCGGCGTAGTCACCAACGGGCTGTTTGCTGCACAGCCAGCCGATGTATTGTTGCTCGGCACCAAAGACGGAGTTAAAACGCTCTACCCGCGCTAGGCCACCGGTCTCGCGCTAGCCCCAGGTCAAATAATAAATGCAGGAATTTTATAACAAAGCACTTGTGGGCCTGGCGGGCCTGCTGCTGGCCAGTTGCCTGCTGGGCTATTTTTGCGTGGACAACACCTTCCTGCGGCTTTCGCTACTACCGGCCAACAAAAGCACCCTGTCCTGGTACGCCGAGCCGCACACCGATGTTTACCAGGGCGGCAACTCCACCCTCACCATAGTCGATGACAAATTCAGCCTGGATGCCAACTTCGTCCTCTCGCGCCAGGCGCAATACCCCTTCGCTGCCATCACCATGGTGTTCGGGCCGGAGCGCGGCAAAATCGAACTGGTCGATTTATCGGCCTATGACAAAATTGTGTTCAGCGCCAAATGCTCGCAGCCCAACTCGCTCAGCTTTTCGCTGATGAGCTTCGATGAACAGGTTTCCAAGGTCGACAACTTTGTCAGCTACCGCGCTCCCGTCACCTTTTTCTCCTGCGCGCAGCAATGGAGCCAGGTTGAACTCGACCTGACGCGTATGGAAATCCCCCAGTGGTGGTTCGACATGTTCAAGGTGGAGCTGTCGCACAAAGAGTACAGCCTCGATAAGGTGGCCAAATTCAGTTTTGGCAGCAGTTTCCAAAGCGTTTTCGATATTGAGACCAATATCCAGCTCAACGAAATCACCCTGGTGGGGCGCAACTGGGCTTATCTCTACCTGTTGGCCGCCTTTATGATGCTGGCCTGGGGCAGTTATGCCTTCTGGTTTTTCCGCCAGCACACCCGTGCCCTGACCCGCGAACTGCACGACAAAATCCAGCGCGACCGGCCGTTGGTGGCCTACCAACAGGTGTCGGTCGAGCCGCTGCGCGACAAGGATCGCAGTGCCATATTGCATTTTATGGCGACCCAATACGCCAATGCCGACCTCACCATCGATGCCATGGCCACGGCCATCGGTGTGAGCCGCACCAAGATCAATGACATACTCAAATCCGAGCTCGGTTTTACCTTTACCGGCTACCTGAACAAGCTGCGCCTGACCGAGGCAACGCGCCTGCTGGCGCAGGAAGAGGACGCAAACATCGCCGAGATCGCCTATTCGGTGGGCTACAAGAATGTCTCCTACTTCAATAAATTGTTTAAGGAAGAGTACAGCTGCACCCCCAAAACCTATAAAAGCCTGTGTAACAAAACACCGGATAACAATCGTTAACCCTGCCTGCCCCGGCGCCAGCCCGCCTGTTTGGCGCAATGCCACTGATCGTCCGGCGCGATTTCTTCAACTAACGGTAAAAAAACTTCAACTTTTTACAAATTGGTAAGATTTTTAGCCCATGGATTAACCGCGCCACGCATTTTTACGCACACTCAACCCTCAACTTCTGCAACCCGCCGCCCCGCCCCCGGAGCTCTCAACTGCTTTGGTGCGTGCGGGTTTTTTCATGGCAGGAGTAACCGAGGTACGGCAAGCGGCAATCCCTGCACGCATTTTCCACACAATAATAATTCCCGAGGTAAGCATGCGAATTCTGACAGCACTCCTTCTCACTGGCGCGTTAACGGCATGCGGTGGCGGAGGTGGGGGCGGCAGCTCAACACCCGCACCAACCAGCACACAAGCTGCTGCATCCTCTACACCAGCAGCGCCCTCATCAGCACCGGCCAGCTCCAGTTCACTCGCCTCCAGCTTAGCCGCATCGAGCAAAGCGGCGGCCGGGCTTTACCCCAGCTATAACCTGCACCCGCAGCCCGCCGACAGCCTCGGCATGGAGAGCACCGCCGTGCAGATCGCCAGCAAAATCCGCTTGGGCTTCAACATCGGCAACACCCTGGAGGCGATGGGCGGCAACACCGAAACCTACTGGGGCAACCCGAAAATCACCAAGGAGTTCGTGGCCTTTGTGAAACAGGCCGGTTTCAGCGCGATCCGCCTGCCCGTCTCCTGGGATCAATATGCCGACCAGACCACGGCTGAAATCGATGCCAACTGGCTCGCGCGCGTCAAGGAAGTGGTGCAGTACGCGGTGGATAGCAATTTGTACGTGGTAGTAAATATCCACTGGGATGGCGGCTGGCTGGAAAACAATGTCCTGCCCGAAAAGCAGGAACAAAACAACGCCAAGCAAAAAGCGTTCTGGGAGCAAATCGCCACTCAATTGCGCGATTTTGACGAACATGTGCTCTTTGCCAGTGCCAACGAGCCCAACATTATCCGTATCAACGATATCAAAAGTGCCGACGCGGCCACTATCAAAACCGCTGAACAACAGATGGCGGTATTGCTCAGCTACCACCAGACCTTTATCGATACAGTGCGCGCAACCGGTGGCAAAAATGCCCATCGCGTTGTGATTGTGCAGGGGCCGGATACCGATATCGATAAAACCAACAAGTTCTTTACCAAAATGCCGACCGATACGGTTGCCAACAAGCTAATGGCCGAAATTCACTTCTACAGTCCCTGGAATTACACCGGCATGACCAAGGATGAAAGCTGGGGCAACCAATTCTTCTACTGGGGTAAGGATTTCCACTCCACCACCGACACCAAACACAACCCCACCTGGGGCGAAGAG
>DATIDX010000107.1:0-6270 GCA_035456025.1 Cellvibrio sp.
AACCTCAAAGTTGCCTATGAAAATCTTTGGACACCCACCAGTCAAATGCCAGCCTACGAGGAGTTGGTAAGTGAAAAATTTGTCGGTGCGCTCATCACCTGATAGTCATTCAAGTCACTAAAGACTCAACAGCGATTTAAATCCATCCCGATAGCGGCGCGACAGAGTGAGGTTTTTTTGGTTGCGCAACGTCACTCGGTGATCCTCGTACCCATCGCGATTTTTTACGGTATCGGCTGGTGGCTCTACGACAAGCACCCGACAACGCACAATTTTGTCCAGGACTGGTACAACCATGCCCGCTCTTTCGTATGTTTTGTATTGGGGTTTGCACTGGTACGTATGCCACAGGTATGGAACCAGTTTGCCGCGCAGCGCTGGCGTTTACTGTCCGCCGCGATGATCACCTACGCTTATGCACTATTTGCCTTTAACGACGGTTCGCTGGGGGATGGGATTCTAGCGCGGGAAATAAACGGTTTAATCTGGTCGGCCAATGGCTGGCTGTGGATTTTGACCGTCATAGCCTGGGCTCAGCATTGGTTTACTGGGAGTAACCCGGTGCTGCGCTATCTAAACAGTGGAGTCTATTGTTTTTATATTTTGCACCAGACGTTGATTATCACTATCGCCTATTTTGTGGTGCCGCATAAGTTGGGCGCTGCGCTTGAGCCATTGCTCATCATCAGCGCCGTTGCGATCAGTTGTGTGATTTTATTTGAAGTGATTAAACGGCTTCCGCTTATTCCGATCTTTGTTGGAATCCAGAAGCCACGATTGGAATGGCTGGACAAACTACATCTACTTATCAGAAACCGGCTATTTATCAGAAACCGCCGAAGCGGGCCAGCGCAAGAAAAGCAGAACCATTGAGCCAAGTACAGCAAGAAGTAATATTTCCATGTTCTCCTCCCAGAGTTTTATCGTTGCGCCCTTCCAGGCGCGGTGGGTTACCCCGATTCTTACCGCGTTTGAAGGATCAAACGAGGGTGATCACTCTAACCCTAAGCGTTAACCAATACCAGAGGACAAAATGCATCTCACCTGTGCGACATGGCTTACATAGGCTCAGCAAAAATCCACAACTCATCAAGCGGTCACGCGGTCAACTTATTGAATAACCCTGCCTGGATCGTGTTTGAGCAGTTTGATAGCCCCGCAGAGTTGTATCAACTAGGGCCGCATAGCTGAACCTCAGTTAATAGAGATATCAATTATTTGGGTGCACTTATAGTCCAATTCGTCGCAGTGAAAAATGTGGCGGGCATATTGTTGTGCCCCAGCTCTGAAAATAATAAGTAGTCATATTGATGGCCGGATTTTTTTAGAGTTATATTTTTGTCGCTGACACTTTGTTCGCGCTTGTATTTGCCACCCCATCCTCACGCACCGCGTTTATCGTAACCCAATGCTGCAATTCCTTGATCAGAAAAATTTTCTACCCAGAATAGACTTCTAGTCTTTTCTCCAGAGCCGTGTACAAACACAACTGCGCCCCGAAATGTCATATCACCTGTGTTAAAGTCTCCGCTTCACAATTTTCTATAGCTCCCCCAACAGGAAACAGCAATGAGTAAAGTACACTTTATCGGTGGCGAGAAAGGTGGTGTGGGAAAATCTATGACCTCACGCCTATTAGCACAGTATTTAATTGATGCCGGCACACCGTTTATCGGACTGGATTCCGATCAGTCCCACAGGACTTTTTCGCGTTTTTACAGTGAATTTGCAGCGCCGCTGATTATTGATGATTACGACAGCCTTGATCAGCTCATTATTCTTGCGCAGGACAACCCCGACAGCGATTTAATTGTTGATTTGGCAGCACAGACCTCTACTCGTCTGGGAAAGTGGATTGACGAAAGTGACGCACTAAGCCTGTTTCAGGAAATTGGCAGCCAAGTGTACTTATGGCATGTGATGGACGACGGCGCTGATTCAGTGAATTTATTGACTAATTTATTGAATCGCTTTCCACAGGATTTTATTAAATTTGTCGTGGTAAACAATTTAGGTCGCGGAGAATGCTTCGAACACTTTGAACAATCAACCGCATACCAAAAAGCCAAAGACCGCGATGCAATTTTTATCACCTTGGGGAAGCTGCAACCCCAATTGGCCGCGCGGATTGATTTTAGCAATACCAGCTTTTGGGCAGCCGCTAACAATACGGAGGTAATGAATATTATTGAGCGTTCACGTGTGCGCGTCTGGCTAAAAAATAATTATGCGCAGTTTGATAAGCTAAGCGAAAAATAATATTAATGTGCCGGGTTCAGACACGGGAAAGTCAAGCTGCCGATAGTGGAGGATACAGCGGCGAATTCAAATTCGGATGCGAACTTGATCAGCCGCGACTCTATTTAATGCGTTATCGCTATCGCTAGTTTCTCCAAGCCAAGCCGATTAAACTTGATCCAATAGGGTACGTTTGCCGCTTCTTTAAAAATAAAATTTTTATATATCTGCGCTTTTTCTGGTTGATTTGTAGTTTGGTAAATATCTACCAGCACTAACGCCGTATCTAACCCCAGAAAATGTTGTCCGGTTAAATTGGCGGCTTTGAAAGTGTTTAAACCGTGAGCTTCTGCTTGATCCCAATTTTTTTGCCCGGCATAGATTTTGGTAACCATTAATTCTTCGGATGCCTTGAGCGGCTGGGTGGTTGGAAATAAATCAAGCGCTTCTTGCCAACGCGACTGGCTCAGCAGTAGTTCAGTCAAATGCACTTGAGCTCGTTCCCGTTCCCACCAGTCCTGGTCTGCCGGTAGCATAGCCAGAACTTTTCGATAGTGTTTTTCAGCCAGTGCGGGTGATTCCGCGAACATACCCGCATAAAAATAAACCAGCCCGTAGAGTTCTTTGGATTGTCCCGTTTGATCCAAAATTACTTCGGCGTGATCCAAATAAGTTTGCCGATCAAGCTTTTCACCAAATTTATTAGCCACCACTGACAAGTAGGCACTATTTCTAAACTCTAATAATGGATCTTGCGCTTGTTGTGCGAATTGCATGGCTGCGAGCAACGCCTGCTTGAATAGCGAATAATCCTGCTTGGCAAAAGCCAGGTTTGCGTAACCTTGCTGCACTTTATTTAACGCCCGATAATTTTGATTCGCCGCGTAAAGCGCACTGGCTTTTTGCAGCGCCGTGTCGGCATCGGCATAGCGCGATTGGGTGATATAAGCGTTAGCCGCAATCAAATGGCCTTCCGCTTCGGCTGATGTATCGTCTTGCAAACGCGCTTTTTCACTCAGCTCGCCCGCTAATAGCACCGCATTATTTGCGCTGGCATTTTGATATTCACTCGTCGCTAGTTGTGCCAACACCACCAAATCATCCGGTGCCTGCTGATGCAATATTTTTAAGCGCGCATTGATCAAGGTTGCATCCGAAAAGTTCACATCCAGAATTTTAGATTGCAACACCAGTGCAATATGCGCATTCATTTTTTCCAACAAGGCCGCAACCGTCGCAGCCTGATGGGTCGCCTCCCAAAATCCGTGTTCGCTTTTCAGGGCGTAGCGAACAGATACGGTATTGCTATGCGCGCCGACTACCGCGCCCAGCAGCAGATCACTCTGGGTTTGTTGCGCGAGTTGGCGAAAGTATTTTTGCGGCGCATGAAAAAAATCCTGGTAATCCTGACGGCCACTGATAACGGCCGGGCTGAATATTTTTGTGTGGCTAAGGTCTCGCCAGAGGGGCTGCACCAGCTCTGCATCGACATTTTGGTCGGCGCGATTAGCTGGCTCAACCGATATGGGCAAAAGTGCAATACGCGGAAGCGGAACATCTATCGGCGTAAGTCGCCAATAAAGGAAACTCCCCACGCTTAATAGCATCAGGGTTAAGGCAACAAACATCCATCGGTTGCGGAAACCTGAAGCGGTTGTTGCCGCTGCTGCATCTAACTCCACCGCAGGTTCAGTAAATTCCCTGGTCGCCAACTGCCACTGATAGCCTTTTTTGGAGAAGGTTTTAATCGCGCTCTCACCAAACAAAGTCCGCAACAAACTGATGTTTTGAAATATGGCTTGCTCAGATACCACCTTGCCCGCCCAGACTTGTTCAAGGATTTCATCTTTGCTGAAAATCCGGCTGGGCTCACGCAACAATAACGCCAGCAACTTGGACTCGTTATGCCGGAACGCGACCAACTCATTATTTTTATAAAGCAGAAGTTGTTCACTATCGAATACAAAATCATTAAATGCGTATTTCATTTACCTTTCCATTTACCGTTCCATTTACCTGCCCATCTACCAGTCCATCGGGCCAATCGATTTGTTTACCCATGAATAGCACCTCAAGAAAGGTGCAGCCACATAGACCGCTAAATCGCCAGTTCTGCATGGAAAGCATCCAAAAAAGGCCAGGAATTTCTCATTTTTTTCTCACACGAACAAAAATAGAAAAAAAATAAGATTCCCCAGCCGTCTTTTACCTAAAGTCCGCGCACTAAAACCATAACCTACATTCCACCAAAGGACTTATCTATGCAAAAACACTGCAGCCTTATCCTGTTGCTAACGACCTTCCTTAGCCCTCCACTGTTTGCCAAAAGTAATGGCATCAATCCGGCAATAGAACCGGTGATGGTCACTATTCCCGCGGGTGATTTTTTAATGGGGAGCGAGGCGACTACCTCAACGCAACCTATCCACAAAGTCGACATCGCTGAGTTTGCACTGGCGAAATATGCAGTGACGGCAAAAGAATTTTTCCAGTTTACCGACGCGACCGATTATAAACCAACCGGCACCTGCCTGTTAAAAGCCGGCAAAGATGTGCTGGCAGAAATACCGGTGATGTGGGAGGCAATCCTCCAGATGCAGGGTGAATACACTCCGGTTAACTGCGTGAGCTGGCAAGATGTCAACGCCTACATTACCTGGCTCAATGCGCAAACCGGAAAACATTATCGCCTGCCGAGCGAAGCCGAATGGGAATATGCCACCCGCGCGGGCAGCAACACTCGCTTTCATTTTGGCGATGATGAAGCGCAATTGTGCCAATACGGAAATGCCTATGACGCAGCGGCAACATTAACGCTAGGTGCCTGGCCAAACGCCCTCGCGTGTGACGATGGTGAAGATATGTTGAGTACAGTAGGTGTTTACCAACCCAACTCATTCGGGCTTTACGACATGATCGGCAACGTAAGCCAGTGGGTTGCGGATTGTTATCACTACAACTACCAGCATGCCCCGAGCACGGGTGCTGCCTGGCTAAAAGACGATTGCACACTACACATTGGTCGCGGTGGCTCCTGGGCAGCTGGTGCAAACGCCTTGGAATCCAGCTCTCGTCCAATCATCGCGGTGCCGCAGGATGCCGCAACTACACGCTATTTTGATCGCGGTTTTCGCCTCGCATTGGATGTAAAAACCAAAACCGAAACACCGGCGAGTGAACAACAGAAAAAATTTAATGCCGATCTCACCAAAGCACAAACAGCGGCCATTGAACTCAGGCTCAATGCAGCAGCACAAAAGGAAGACTTGTTGCAACAATTTAAAAGCTGGCCGAAAACACCCGCCATTATTCCACCGATGGTAACTATTCCAGCGGGCGAATTCCTAATGGGCAGCACCTTGTCAGAAAAAGAACAGCCTATCCATAAGGTAAAGGTCAAGGCCTTTAAAATGTCGAAATACGAAGTCACGGTTAAACAATTCAAACAATTTGCGGCGGCAACAAATTATTTAACCGGCAACCAATGCTGGAAATTTATTACCGAAGCTGGCGGATATTTTAAAAATGGCCTTGAGGTGGCGCCCGGAAACTGGTTAACACCGGAATACGCGCCGAGCGATTTTCATCCGGTAATGTGCGTGAGCTGGGACGATGCCAATGCCTACATGAATTGGTTATCGCAGCAGACCGGAAAAAAATATCGCCTACCCACCGAAGCCGAATGGGAATACGCAGCTCGCGCCGGCAGCACTACAACATACTTTTTCGGCGATAACGAAAAAGATCTCTGCCAATACAGCAATACCTTTGATAAAAGCGGCATGCGCGCCTTCGCGCGCGACAAAGCCTATCAACCCAAAGAAAAAGCCTGCGACGATAACGTGGAATACACCGGCATAATCGGCATGTACAAACCCAACGCTTTTGGCCTGTACGACATGATCGGCAACGTCAGCGAATGGGTTGAAGATTGCGACCACGACAATTACCAAGGCGCCCCCACCGACGGCTCCGCATGGATTTCAGGAAATTGCGGCATGCGCTCACGCAAAGGCAGCAGCTACGGACCCG
>DATIDX010000108.1:0-5462 GCA_035456025.1 Cellvibrio sp.
GACCTATGACATGTTGTGCGCGGGTGATAGCGTGGGAACTTTTCAAGTGGAATCGCGCGCGCAGATGTCGATGTTGCCGCGGTTAAAGCCGCGTGAATTTTATGATTTGGTGGTGCAGATTGCGATTGTGCGCCCGGGGCCAATTCAAGGCGGCATGGTGCATCCTTATCTTAAAAGAAGAAATGGACTTGAAAAAATCGATTATCCCAGTGAGGCAATCAAAGAGGTACTGGGATCGACTTTTGGAGTTCCCATTTTTCAAGAGCAGGTCATTCGCCTTGCGATGGTAGCGGCAGGTTTTACCGGTGGTGAAGCCGATCAGTTGCGTCGCGCTATGGCCAGTTGGGGCAAGAACAGCACCTTAATGAATTTTGAGAAAAAATTTATCGATGGCATGTTGCAAGGAGGCTACGACATGGATTTTGCTGTTCGCTTGTTTGAGCAGGTTAAGGGCTTTGGTGGCTACGGATTTCCCGAGTCTCATTCTGCGAGTTTTGCATTGCTGGCTTATGCGTCAGCCTGGATAAAGTGTCATCATCCCGCTGCATTTTATTGTGCGCTACTAAACAGTCAGCCAATGGGATTTTATTCGCCATCGCAATTGATTCAGGATGCACGGCGTCATGGCATTGCTGTGTTTCCGGTAGATATTAATTGCAGCAACTATGAGTATCGCTTGGAAAAAGTTGCACCTTCGGTATCTTCCCATCCATTTGGAATACGCCTGGGTTTTTGTGAAATAAAAAATCTGGATAATAACAAAGCACAATTACTGGAAGTGTGGCGCGACAACAAACCCTTCAGTTCACTGCAAGATCTTTCCCGTCGCTCAACATTAACGGCGATTGATTTGCAATATCTTGCGTCTGCCGATGTATTGCGCAGTTTAAGTGGTGACCGGCATGCATCGCGCTGGGCAGCGGCCGCGATTAATCCTTTTTCTGAATTGTTGAGTGATGCAGAAGCTGGTGAGCAAGATGGTTTGTTTACAGCTGCACCGACACTCGAACAGGATGTGTTAAATGATTACCACACACTTGGCTTGAGTTTGCGCCCGCATTTGATGTCATTGCTGAGAAATGAATATCCATTTAATCGCTGTAAAACCTACGCTGAACTCAAAGACCTCCGTCACGGTAGCTTCGTTCGGGTGGCGGGTTTGGTGACTGGACGGCAGCGCCCCGGCACTGCCAGTGGTGCTTTGTTTTTAACCTTGGAGGACGAAACGGGCAATATCAATGTCATCGTCTGGAAGGGTACGCAGGAAACTTTTCGCAAGGCATTGCTGACATCGAGATTGCTGTTGATCAAAGGCACGGTGGAAGTAAATAACGATAATGTATCCAGCCCGGTGGTTCATGTGCTCGCCGGGCAACTGCATGATTATTCGGAACGTATTGATTCCTTATCGTTAAAATCGCGCGATTTTCATTAAGTTTTCATCAGTCTCTACACAAGTCACTTCTGGCGTTCCTTGTATTAACAGCAGGTACGCTCATTCGATAATTATTCCCCAACATAAATCTGCGCGTTAGCTACCGCACAGATATTTTACCTTGCAGATGAGATCGTTTATTTAATGCTATAGAACCATTCACCAGATCAACATACAGCGGCGGGGTCATTATGTTACGTACAGCATCAGCCAGTTGGACAGGTACCTTGAAGGAAGGAAGAGGCCAGATTTCTACCCAAAGCACCGTGCTGTCAAATGCGCACTACGGCTTTAATACCCGCTTTGAGGACGGGCCGGGCACCAATCCCGAAGAATTGATCGGCGCGGCGCACGCAGGATGTTTCACCATGGCATTGGCCGCGCGCTTAACGGAAATGAAATTAACCATTGAGCGCCTCCACACCAGTGCGGCAGTTACCTTGGAACAATCGGGTAAGGAGTTCACTATTACAGCAGTGCATCTGGATTTGCAGGCAAAAGTACCGGGAATTGATAAAACGGAATTCGAAAAAATCGCCAATGAAGTAAAGAAGACCTGCCCAGTATCCAAGGTTTTAAATGCCGAAATAAGCCTTTTGGTGTCACTCGAAAGTTAAGTAGCGCACAGAAGCAGCTTTTTCTTTTACCTATCGTTATGAATAGATTAAAAGCTGAATAAAGATACTGCTGCATTTACCATCGAAGAGAGGAGCTTCCTGTGTTTGAACTCATTGAAACGCCGATCAGTAAATTGCGTGAAAAAATTGATCCTATACAATTTTGCATGATGACCACGCGCAGTGCGGATCACAATTTATTAAGCCGCCCAATGACACATCAAGCAATTGATGAAGATGGCACACTCTGGTTTTTTACCTCTGATGACAGCCAGGTTGCAGAAGATTTATATCGCGACTCTGCGGCGAACATCAGTTTTTCCAATCCTTCTGACAATCTCTACGTGAGCTTGTCTGGCGACGCAGTATTAATAAAAGATGCGCAAAAAGCCAAACAGTTGTGGAATCCTATGGTGAAGGCGTGGTTTCCGACTGGCCCACAAGATCCGCGTTTAACACTGATAAAATTTTCTACCTATTCTGCGGAATACTGGGACTCTGATACCAATAAAATGTTACATCTGTTTGCAATGGCAAAAGAAGTCATCACTGGTCATCATCCAAAACCTAAAAGCGAACATGTGAAACTCCATTTTTAATATTGCCTTTTTATAAACTCCGATGGGTGGTGTAATGACTTTCGAAATAAAAATAATTCCCGCTGCGATTGCTTATTTTTTGTATCTGGCGGGCACGATTATTTTTGCAGTTAGTTCGTCATTGTCGGGGCAGGGGTGGTTGATTGCCAGTCTGGTGCTTGCATTAGCCGTTATCACCTACGTTAGTCATGACTTCATTAATTTATCGATTCTAAAAGATTGGTCAGTTTCTCTCACGCTAATGGATATTGCATTGGGCGTAGTGGTGATTGGTCTCTCAGCAGTAGCCGGATTTTATGCGGCCCGAATTTATGCGGGCTAGTAATTATTTACAGGGGAACGAAAATGCTCAAGGCACCGGAAAAATTAAGTTTTGCCCTGGAAGTTAACAGCAGGTTCAACGAGTTGGTGGCCTGGGTTATTGATAATTCGCCTAATAAAGAGACGCCTTTGTCCGGCGCTGATTTTGCTGAGGTCCGCGAAAATTTTCGCAAAATTGCCTGCGGCATAGACGCACAAAAAATGGAGCCAGAACCTTCTGAAGGTGGGGCACAGTACGTAAATGTTACCCCTGCGCCTTGGCCCTGAGTTCAATGGTTTTCGAGCTTTTAAACTTCAGGTTGCTTCACCGCAATAACTTTTAGTCTGCGGATTTTACCTTGCGGCACAGGCCAATTAATATTACCGCCTATACGTAAACCGATCAGTGCACTTCCTACCGGCGATAAAATCGATATCTTCATTTCATCTACATTTGCCTCGGTTGGATAAACCAGGCTAATGGTTTTTTCCTCATTTGAATCCAAATCAATAAAGGTCACAGTCGAATCCATAGAGACGGCATCTGCAGGAAAATTTTTGCGCTGCATGATGTCTGCGCGGCTGATTTCAGCTTCAAGTGCCTCGGACGCCGGCGTATCATTTTTTTCAATCAATTGAAGTAATCGCTGGTAGTCAGTTTCAGAAATGATTAGGGAATTCATTTTTTTGCTGCGCATTATCTTCTCCAAAAAATAAAATAGCGATGAATAGATCATGGAGATCTTTTTCGGTATTTAAATAGAAAATGAATTTTTAGTGTGGGCGATTAAGCAATAAAAACTTAATCGCCAGAAATGACTAAGGCGCGAAGGGAATTGCATTCCTGCGCGAGAGAAGATGTAGCGGTGTGTAAAATATTGGAGTAGCTCATCACCAAACCATAGCATTTTGCTTGTTTGGCTGGCAAGGCCATGTATATCTTAAATACATTATTTAACTTACTTGTGAACCGCTCTGGCAGGATTTTTCTTTTGATAGAAAGGGGACATTTAAAAGCTGTTGTGCGTGGGGTGATGCTTTTTTCAGTTGAATTTGCAGCGGGGGAGTGGCATTTCCGTTGCCGTCATTTTGATCCTTCAGCAAGCTTGTACTAATTACTGCTGGCTATGATCGACTGGTTGGGTGGTTACCAGCTGGCCATTTTGTAAGGGGATTTTTGAGCCTGGATCGTAAGACATTTTTATTGTCGACTCTTTCCCTTTCAAGCGATAGGTTACATCGTAGCCGGTGATATCTTCGCGGGTTTCATAAACGGTTTTGCAGCGTTGCTCAACCGTTGTATAGGTGTCACCCTTCTGCATGTTGTTCTGTACTCGGTCACCGGCGTAACCACCGGCTACAGCACCAGCAACGGTCGCTACCTGCTTACCAGTACCATTACCTACCTGGTGGCCCAATACACCGCCGAGCGTAGCGCCAATGACTTTACCAGCAACCCGGTGGGTATCCTTAACCGGTTTTTGGCGTACAACAGTTTCATCGCGGCATTCTTTATGCGGGATTTTGACTTGTTTGGTTAAAGGAAAGGCATTCACCACTTCAGCGTAATCCGGCTCTTTCAAAAATTGATAGCTCGCGATGGCTCCACCAGTAGTGGCAATGCCCATGCCCAATACGGTGCCTATAATCATTGATTTATTCATCGTTCACTCCCAGGCTAAAACGCCTTTGTTTCCACAGATGGAGCCAGTTACGCATAGTTTTTCTTAACCATAACTTAACGTAATTGCCCGGCAATCTGTATTGCGCAATGCTTAACATTTTTAAGGTGATCTACTGCAAAAAATAGCGCATTCACAGGCCTGTCATAATCGTGTATTTTGGCGGCAACTGATTTCAGGCGGGCTATTGTGAAACTGACTACCGAGCAAATTGCATGCTTTAAAAAAGAGGGATATCTGGTGCTGCGCGGCTTTGCGTCGGTCGATTTTTGTTCGCAAGTTGTGGCCTTAGCCGAGCATGAGTTGCAACAGCAGGCTATGCCAATTGAATTTGAGGCGGATATCCAATATCCGGGCGCGCCTTCATCACGCTCTGCTGAGGGCGGCACAACGGCGCGGCGCTTATTGATGGCCGTCTCCCGGCATTCACTGCTGCTTGAATGGGCCACAGGAGAGCCGCTTAAAGGGATCTTGCAGCAGTTGCTGGGGGCTGGGGTGCTGTTATCCCAAGCGCATCACAATTGCATCATGACCAAACAACCGGCGTTTTCCAGTTCGACAGGCTGGCACCGCGATAGCCGCTACTGGAGTTTCGCGCGCCCGGAATTGGTTTCTGCCTGGCTGGCGCTGGGCGATGAACGACCAGAAAATGGTTGTCTGCGAGTTTTGCCTGGTTCTCACCAGTGGGATATTCATGCAAGCCAGCTTGATGCCAATCAATTCTTCAGAACGGATGTTGAGCGAAATAAACCTTTGCTGGATACATTAGTTGATGTGCCCCTGCACCAAGGTGACTTGCTGTTATTCCACAGTAACCTGCTCCATGCTG
>DATIDX010000109.1:0-27314 GCA_035456025.1 Cellvibrio sp.
GGCTTTTTGAGCACCCGCTTGGGTAGAGATATCAACAGAAGCTACAGAACCCGCACCTTCGGTCGCGTTACGCTCAAGCAAACCGGTAGCGGCTAAAACATCAGCCGCATCTGCGTTTTCGCCGTATTTAACTGAAATTTCATCACCATTGACGGATTTCAAACTGATCTGATCAGTTCCACTTGCGAATGCAACAACGCCTGTCTCGCTTGACTTGGTATTAATAGCATCTATTACGTTTGTTACTTGATTCTCAGGTGCCGTTTGCGCTGGAGGTCCGGCAACAACAACACCAGCTGCTATCGCACCAATTTCCACACCATTGATGATTAAATCACCACTATTCAGTGCCGTAGGAACTGTTAATGCAGCTCCTTGAACAGAACCATCAGTCTGTGTGGCGTCAAAACCTGCAAGCACTAAGTTAGTGGCAGTAGCGGTGGTAACTTCAATCTCACCGTTAAACCCAGGCTGTTTATTCAGCACCAAAGAGAAATCTGCTGCAGTATTTGCTCCCGCACCGATAGCATTAGAGGCGGTATCAGTCACAGTAATGCTTTCTGCATTTTGTGCAGTCAGCACTAATTTACCCGAGTCATTCAAAGATGCTTGCACAATGCCGCCAGCAGCTTCATTAATTTTATTGACCACCTCTTTCATACTGTTGGTGCCAGTAATATTTATAGTCTGGTCGTTACCATTACCATCTTTGACAAGAATCTCGAAAACATCAGTACCTGCAACCAGTACACCAGAGCCAACATTCTCAGCAGTAAGCTCAGAAACCGTACCTACCGACACCCCTACTGCATTAAAGTCAGCATTCATAACCTCCAACATGTCATTTACAGTACCGGCATTCGTAGCGTCTAACGCGGTGGCATCTTTATCGTTGATGGTGAAATCACCGGCTGCCGTAGTAGCAGTGTACATATCAGCCAAAGTGGTAGAGCTCCCTACCACATCACCAGTAGTACCACCCAATGAGTTGGTGTTGAACGCGCCAATTTTCACATCAATAGTTTGGTTAGCCTGTGCGCCGACCTGCAATTTCGTAGTACCCAAAGAGCCATCAAGCAACGTTTTACCGTTGAAAGAAGTAGTTTCGGCAATACGATCCAATTCTGCTTTCAATTGTTTTGTTTCTGCGTTCAAGGTCGCACGGTCAGCATCGTTATAGATACCGTTCGATGATTGCACGGCCAGTTCACGCATACGTTGCAGGATGTTGGTAGATTCTTGCAAAGCGCCTTCTGCGGTTTGAATCATTGATACGCCGTCATTAGCGTTACGAATTGCTTGGTCCAGACCGCGCACCTGAGAGGTCATACGGTTGGAAATTGCCAGACCGGCAGCGTCGTCTTTTGCTGAGTTAATACGCAGACCTGAAGACAAACGCTCAGTCGATTTATCAAGTGCAGCACCTGAGCTGACCAATTGACGCTGAGAATTCAGAGACGGTACGTTTGTGTTAATTACTAAAGCCATGATCAATCTCCTGAGAGGATGTCTGTTTGCAGTCGAGCTGCTGAATAACAAGTTAGTTAGTGAAGTCTGAGAACAACTGGCTAATCAGCACTTCTAACAAGGTTATCGACACATCTGGAAGGAGCTTTAGAAATTTTTTATGCAGGGAACCAACTATTTACACTGGAAATAACGGAAATTAATTGCAAAGGATTATAAGCAGAGGCCGTTAGTCAATTTAACGACCATATGCATCAATTGCCTTATTTGCCCGATTGCTTTGACGTAATTCTGACGCTGCATTCTCGCGATTGGTTTCGGCAAGCTCGGTAAGCTGCTGATTAATAGCTTTGATCTCCTGAATTACATCGGCCGCTTTAGCTTCCAAATCTGCTTGAGCCAAGGATTCAAGATATTCATGGTCATTGATCGATAAAAGACCTTGCTGACGCTGCTGCACCAGCGTTTCAAAAGAATCCCAATCGCCAGCTTGCGCCAATGACAATAAAGCTTGGGACTGGCTAAGGGCGCGGGAAAGTGGATCTAACAAGGTATTACTATCCATAAAGCAACTCTTCATAGTGAAACATCAGCAGACTAGCGCCATATCGCAAGATTAGCAAAAGATAATGCGCTTGCTCGAAGAGTTTGGGTTAAAACGCAAAGGCCACACTGGGAGAGAAGCCTCTGCGGTCTGTATTAAGGAAGGGAATTACCTGAGCAGCTTGATGACTTGTAGATATTATTTTGCCCGTCCGGTTTTGAAAGGCAGCTTAAATCCATTCGCGACACCAGCGATAAATCAGACTCAAAGTAACGCAAAGCAATTTGCTGGGTATCCGGTTGATCTACATTTTTGAAGCGTAATTTGGGAGCCCACAATAATGGTGAGTTTCCGGCTTCCAAATAGATAGCGACGAACAACTCCTGTTTTATATAGCTAGTAATGCCCGACTTTAATGTTGGTGCGAGCTCGGCTGCGGTTGGCAAACCTATAGCACCTGCACTTATCTCAGAAGTAACGAATGTGCTGATGTCACCGTCACTCCATTGCGTCGCCCCAGCCGAAACCCTGGCTTTAAAGTCGGCAAGCAGTAGCTTCCAATTTATCGTTACAGTTGATGAACTTACGTTAGCGTGAGCTTGCGGCCAATTAAAGTAGAGCTGCCAGGTCGGCTGCAAATTTCCATTGTCGCCCGCCAATAACCGATCAAATTCCTGTGAGCCCGGCAATGTATATTCAACATTCAATGTGCCGCGTAGCGCAGAGTTTTCAGAAATTGTTGCTGGGTCGAAACTCAATTGTTCGTATTTAAAACTGCCAATATTGTTGACAGTGTGAGTTGCTACCAGCCCGCCAGTATCCACCAGATTGCAATCATGTAAGCTGACTTCTTCGTTATTAACGAGCAGCGTTAGATTTTTACATTGGATTTGCACGCGCTCTTTCGGTACCGCTGTAGTGTAGCGCTGCTCAAAACTTATCAAAGGCGGCATCACCTCAATATCCACCAACTCTTTATATCCTGCAGCCTCGCTTTCCTGACGAAGCCCCTGAAGATCGACAGCGAGCGTATAGCGGCTGGAAAAAGTCACTTGATTCGCAGAAGTCCAATCGGTATCGCTCAGATCCAGGAAAAGATTGAGCAAATCAGAGACTTTATCGGTACGTTGTACCGACGCTACGCCTGGCATCCCCGTTAACGCCAGATACTTGGGCAAGTAATGCAATACCCCCGGCTGCGATGGATCTTGGTACACATAAAAACGCTCATTAACCACCGAGGTAAACTGATTACTGGCATCAACCAATGCCGGAGCTTCACTAGAAGATTGATTCGAGGATTTATTGGAAGACTGGCTTGAAGATTGAATTAACGATTGCGCTGAGGAGGACGACATCAACGCCGCACTCGTTGGCATACGGGACGAACTCATCACGGCTACTGAACTGCTGAGATTAACTGCATTGCTGCTTGGGGTGATGTTTGTCTTATCGCCACCACCTCCCCCACAACCCACCAGCATACTTTGGGCGATGACAAATGAAGTCAAAGAAAATATCCGAACATTATTAGCCAAGGTGAAAAAGTTCATGTTGATAAGTTTTCGTTATGTGAAAAATACGGAGGAATTTAAAGATGTCCAGCATTTGCTAAGGCCACCCTATTCCACAATGCTAATATGGAATTTAACGGGTTCCAACAAAGCTTTCAAAATCCACCAGAGTTTGCAAACACCTTCACAGCATATGACACCTTAATCTACCCAACTAAAACACATCGTCTTTATAGGGCTTCTGCGAAAAACGGAAATTGCATATTACAAAAATATTTCAACATAGAGTTCGGCTAAGGAGTTGCGGCAACACTTTTAGCTGCACAGAATTTCTTTAAATCACGATCGGGGCAACCCATATCAATCCAGGTTGCCAATATAGTAATTGCAGTAAATGACAGTGGCTTACCGGTCATGGGCATACCAGGTGCTTCCGCACCAATACCGACTTGTTGCTCCGCATGCCGTATTATCAGTCGGTCCACCAGAATCCTTGGGTTATTATTTTTCAGCCAAGCTACAAGCCCCTCGGTTGAGGTATTAAATTTTTCCGTCGCACGGCCGCCAATGGAATGGCAATGTACGCAACTGCCATCGCGCCAAAACTTCTGCCACATGTAATTAATTTGGGAAACCGGCAGGCTAGTGTTTTTATTTTGGAAATTGGCAATGTATTTTTTCGCCAAGAAATCCACAGCTGCTTCCTTTTCCGCTCTGACAGACTGGAAATAGGCGTATAACTTTTTGCTGTCAGTCTTTGATATATTTACTTGCGGCATCTGGCGATTTGCCTTCTCTACATTCCGATTGTTTGCGTATTGGTAGATCCATTCAGCAGAGAATAAACTCATAGCGGTGGCGTTATAACCGGAAACATCGCTTGACGCGTGGCAGGCACTACACTTTTCATTAAAAATTTTATGTCCGATTTCACTGTTCTTTTTATCTACCGGGTTGTTCGCATCAAAGACAATTGCCTTCTTAAGACTGGGGTACACCATCATTAACGGCGGTGAACAAACTCCGTCTGCGGCGCAACGCCCATGAGGGCGCCGTAGAAAATTGGTTAAGTTAGGCTGGGTCGTGCGCAATTGCCCGCCTGTACCAATAGGGTCAATTGCCGCCTGTAGGTAAGGAAGTGGATCGCGTTCCATGCGATCAATACGATCATCAGAAATTGGCAGAGAAGAAAAACGTTCGTCACTCTTCCCTTGTACATGATTACTGGCTACTTCAGTCAACTCGCTATGACAACCAAAACATTGGGCATTTTCCCAGTGGCCAAATCCTGTTGGGAATTTTTTTTCAACATGTGTCCGCGATGAAAAATGGCAGGCAGAACACTCCTGACTATTTGGCAAGTCCATCGCGATAGCCCACTGACAGCCGTAAAAAAACATGCACACCAATATCCGTAACATATTGCTCCCCATTAACTACAACGTAGCATTTACATTCACTATCTCTTCCCGGGCACCAGGGATAGATAAGGTTTCATTGCTGCTGGTAAGTTGAACTTTTAATGTTTTACCCGATAGGGTAAACGCATTGAGGAATAACTCCCAAGCTACAAAGGAGATAGGTGCTTCATCGAGTTCACCAAATAAAACCGGTGATAATTGTGCAGCATGAAAAGTTACGGCAGAAATAGAACCATAATAATTATTCTGCGCATCTATCTGTAGCACATCATTACTGTAAAGTTGGTTGATAATATCGTGAAAACTAACGCTCACCGCAGGTAAAACTTCCTCAATACTGAAGGACAATGAAACCACGTTGTTAACGGTTAGATAATTTACCAACGACTTTTCCAGATCGCTCTGCGCGGCAGTGTAATAACGAACGATCAATGTGCAAGCTTTCGGATAACCGCCAACTAGAACTGCAGTATTATAGGTCAATCCTAATTCCGCTATCTTCCGCTTTGCGTCTGCTGACAACAGGCACAGCTCTGCATCCGTTGGAATGAGGTTCTTCCTGTTGTCGATGATATTGTTGGTTGAAATAAACTGGTTAAGTGCCGTCGAACCAATCGCGGTAGGTGAAAGCGATATTGCAACAGACCGCCAACCACTACCGATAGAAACAGGCGTTAATACCGTTTTTTTGTAGCGGGTATATAAGAATGCCCCTTGGGTGTCACTACCTTTAATAGGTAGAAAAATAAATTCGGGGAATATTCTTCTATCATCTACGGCGTATTCGGAGAGATCCGCATAAGTATTTAACGAGACAAGCGATACCATAAGCGCGCACAGCATAATGAGCTTTTTCATAAAACCTCCATCAATTAAAAGGAAGCGGTTGCCCGCTTCCTGGTGTGGGTGAATTAAATCCCGAACAACGCTTTGCAGTTAGGTGCTGTAGAAACGACTACTGGCGTACCGAATCCGCCGGTCAAGCAACCAACGAACATATCGGTACGTGCTGTTTTGATAACAGGACCTGGGTTGTAGTTGAATACGCGAGTTTCATTCACGCGGAAAATTTGCTTCTCATAGTTAGCGCGCAGGGTAAAGACTGCACTCGCCTGACGACTTACGTTAGGTAAGTTGGGTTGGGCATAGCTGGTCATTTCAGCAAATATTTCGCTGCGAATTTCGCGTTCAAGCGCACCTACAGCACCAACAAAATCAGATGCATTGGGTGCATTGACTACCCATTGGTTATTTGAATTCAAATATTCAATTTTGATGCTGCCGTCGCGCACCAGGCGTTGGAAAAAGGTAGACACTTCAATATCCACACAAGCCCAATCGTGGATTGCAGCAAAAGTGGTCGCCTTTTCAAATACCTGGTTGTAGTTGATGGTAAAACGCGCAGTGCGAGTGATTGAGTTGGTTGGAATTTCCCAATCCACTACCGCAGAAAGTGAATCGTCAAAATTCGATCCGGATGCCATATTTCCTTCAACTACAGGCGCATATGCAGGTGTAGTTTTGGCTTGGAAAGGAATGCTGGTAGATACAGAGGTTTGCCCTGTAGGCACTAGCGCAGTGAATTTCTGGATGGTATCTACTTCGCGAACAGTGCCGTCGTCGTAGGTAATCTCACATTTCGGCATAGAAATTTCAGTGGTTTCGCCAGTGATCGGATTAGTCACTATCATCCTTTCGAGCGTACAGGTTGGATCAAGCTTTCCATCGACGTCAAAACCGCTCACGATAAATTTGGTCGTGGCTTTTTTGGCTTGCGCGGGAGAAATTTGTAAACCCAAGCGAGTTGCTTCAGTTTGCAATTGCGCACGCAGCGGAGCAAAACCGGCAGTGGAAAAAGATCCGCCCATTGTCACTACTGTCTGGCCCGCGAATACGCCGCTAAATTCCTGAAAATAATTTGCACTGAATCGTGGTACGGGATTGGCAGCGGTACCCAGCATGGCGACCGAACCATTTTTAGGTACGTACCATACCAATCTATTGTTGTCGCTATCAGCGTACAATTCGAAATTCGCAAGCACTTGTTCGCTGAATCCAGCCGGTACCGGTTTTTGTTCCGGCGCGACGGGACTTGCATTTGCTAGCATCGGCAAGGTGATTGCTGAGACTAGGGCCACCATATTAGCTTTCTTGGCAAAATTCATAACTATCTCCTGGTTTTGGTTGGTGTTTTGCACAGATGTGCACCATTATTTGCCTCTCGAATGAGAGACGAAATAACTCTTGATAAATGGTTATCTAGCGCAGGTAATTACAGCGCGGATCTGAAGAGTTCCAGACGACCTCAGCATCAACAGCTCCCACTACACATTGGACGCTAAGATCCGTATATGCGTAGACATCGGTGGTACTGTTTCGCTGGTAGAGAGCAAATGTTTGGGTGGGGGTTTCAACAACTTTTTTATAATCGATATTAATTGCATAGAAACGCTTGGTGGAATTAGCGCCCACCGCTTTGGCTTCAACAATAATTAAGGCTTTGCTCTTTATCACCCGCAGAATTTCATCGGCAACATTTTCCATCAGCTTAATGTTGGGATTCCACCAAGGCCCCCAGGAATAACCAGAAGCTAATTTAATTTTTACGGCATTGGCGAGACGAGTATCATTGGTCATGCGCAGCGCGAGCAGGTAGATATCCTGCTGGGTTACAACATAATTAACACTTGCAATGTATTTCACCAGCTCACTGTATAACTCAACCCAATTTACTGTGAGCGTGGCAATCTCAGTTTGTTTTCCGTTATTGATTTGCCAACGCAACTGCCCGGAAAAGAAATTATCCCAACCTGCTCCTGATGCAAGCAACTCAGATATCAGCGGCTCCATTTCGTTAAATGCTTTTGCATCAAATGCCAGATTCTGCTGTGCATTTGCGTTTTTATCGATTGGCGATGAATCCAATACGTAGATACTTTGCAGCGGACGTATATTTCCATTTTGATCAAGCGCGCTGCAATGGGGAAGTTGAATAACTATACCAGTCGACAAGGTCACACTTTGCAAACTGCAATAGGGTTGTATTTTTCCGCTCGCATCTGTGACAAATCCGTCGGCAATAAAAATTTTCTCTGCATCGCTGATAGGCGCAGGACGCAGAGTCATCCCTAGATTTTTTGCAACTGCAAAAAGGTCGGACAGGTCTGATTTTGCACCTGAGGAATCAAAAGCGCCGATAATCCTGATTGGATTTTGTATGAAAGGTTGTTCAGTGAACGAACCAGAAGAGACTTTTAAGTTGACGCCAGCCTCGCCCGAGCGATTAGCAATGCCAGCCTGCTTTGCTACGAAATAGCCCAATGCAGGATCGGCTGAATCCGCGAAAAGGGTATATTTTTGCTGCAAATCAATTGGAAATTTTCCGGCAATATCTTTGACCGACGGAGAAACAGGAAAGGAGTAAACGCTGATTGAGAAACCGCACAACCAAATTAAAAAAATGCATTTTGTAACAGGGCTAAAAGCAGCTTCAAAACAGCTTTCTGTTCTTGGATTTTGGCTGGTCATAATGGCATCGCTCCTTGGCACAACACTCAATTTCAGCAATAACCCGTAAAAATTATCTTTATCAGGAATGCTGAATTTCGAAAATTTCTAAATCCCACTAAACGTTCTTTTTAAAATCTAGCCAAAGAAATTGTTGATTACTAGACATTTAAATGACAGCAGGAATTTATTTTTTTAATGTAAAAATCAGGGAAATTAAATTTCACCGATAAGATCAACACAACTTTTTACAATTTAATTTCATTATTGTTATCTTTTAAATTTTCGACTGACATCAAAAATATTCTATTGTCACCTGAGTAATTTATATGACACTGCAAACAGCAAAATGTAATGAAATTTAACTAATGGAATGGTGATCGCGAGTAAAGTAAAAAAATGTAATGGGAAATATTTAAACTCTATTTAAACGTCAAACAGGTTTAATACAGACATAAGCTCGGGAAGAAAATTTTGAAGAAAAAAGTGTTTTTGGATTAATTAAGTACCGCACTCACCCGGTTTATACCTGGGGGCGTTATGATTTTTATTGGAGCCGTATTCCAAAATGACGCATAAGACGTGTTCGGTAGCCACAACAAACTATAAAAAAACGGTTACCTATAAAAAAATACCGATTGAGGCGTTGCACCTAACAATCGGTTTTTTAACTCAGGAATTAGGGTGAAATTTAAATAAGTTTACAAGTAGGTGAACAAACTTAGCTGACTGACTTTAGCAAAGCTTTGCTGGGATGCAGTCAATACAAAAGACTGCATTTTCAACTGGATCGATGCATCAGCGTAATCCAAATCTTGCATATCGGATAATACTGTCTTGGTAAATAGAGCCACATCCAGATTCAAATCTTTGGAGCTTTCAAGGGTATTCAAACGCGCACCCACCTCACTTTGAACAGCAACCATACTGGTGACCGAGTTTTCCAGGTTAGTCAATGTTTTGGCAATGAGCTTTGCTAACTCAGCTTTGCTCTCGGGTGTATCTTCAACACTTTTCATCGCATCGCTAAAGCGTGAAAGCGTAGTCAGCAAACCTTGTTTATCGGTGGACTCAACAAAAAAGCTATCGCCAGGTACTACCAGCCGGCCACGAGTCGAGGAAGTGCCCGCACCTTGGGTGGTTAAGCCGGTAACGCTATCCAGCATTGCGTTACCGCCTTTGATCGTCACTACGGCATTGGAGTTGGAAATGATCCCCTGATCTGTCACTGTCAAACCTAAACGTGCAAGTTGTGCTGCATTGGCGGGGCTATTAAATGCATTGGCCAAATCAGTCGCATTGGTAATATTTTGGCTGAACGTAATATTTTCCGTCTTACCGTTGACTTGCAACTGAAACGTCAATGGCGTCGCAGTGAAGTTTTGTGGCGCTGAAAATGCAAATGGCAAATTTACCGAACTGGTTCCTGTGCCTTGAGTAGCAAAACCCAAAGCCAAATCGGTATTCGCACTGCCGTTGCCGACCACCACATTTAAACCGGTTGGCGAGTGAAATCCGGTTGCGTCAACAGTGATGCCTAAATTTGCTAACTTCGCAGCGTTACCGGTCGGTAGTGCAGGAGGCACCGCTGAGCCCGTATTGAATGCTGCCGCCAAATCTGCGGCGTTGGTAACATTTTGGGTCAGCACCAGCGTTTCCGTTTTGCCGCCGACAGTGATGGACACAGATCCGTTTGTCACAGAAAAGTCGAACGCACCTACTGCACCAAAATTCAAATCAGCCGCAATTGCGGCCTCGCCCGGATAGGGATCGCCCAATACTTGGAACCTTGCACCGGCAACCTCAATGTTCGCGCCTTCAACATAAGGCTGGTTTACCAGCAATTGTTTTCCGTTTGATTTTTGGGTGACGCTGTAATTGACGGCCGCACCTACTTTGGTGAAGGTGACTACCATATCCTCTGGATAAAGTTTATCGAATGCTTCCTGGTCAAATACTTGGCCCACAGTAATGACGGCGGGTGGCGATGACTTATTCGATGAACTCGCGGAGGTATTAAATGTGTTATGACCACTGGGGATATCAACAAATAATTTTTTGCCCGAATCACTAACCGCAACACTGACAGAGGCCGAAGCTTGCAGACGCAATTGCCCTTCATCACCTTTATAAACAAAATTTCCACCCCCGTTATCCACAAACGGCTTAGTTCCGCTCTGGTAACCGGCAAAAATATATTGACCGCTAGCGTTGCGGGTATTTTGTAAATTGAGTAATTCGCCAATACGTGTATCCACTTCGGCGGCAAGGGCATCGTAATCTTTTGCGGTATTAACAGCGGTGTTACCGGACTTAACTGCCAGTTCACGGATACGGTGAACCAAGTCGACCACTGTCTGCAAATTAGTTTCTTCGAGGTTTAAGCTGTTTTCCGCTACATCAATATTTTTTTTGTATTGCTCAGTGCGGGCAAGCTCCATATTCAATTGCAAAATTGAGGTCGCTGCGACCGGATCATCAGCTGGTGACAATACGCGTTTGCCGGTCGCCATTTGCTCCTGGGTTTTAGTGACGGCCGTCTGCGCCTGACTCATTCCCAGAGTGGCGATATTGTAAATTTGCGAAGTGGAAATGCGCATGCTCATGCTCTCCTGTTGCGGCAAACAAAGCGGCAAAATATTGCCCTGCCGGGACCATGATTTACTTAATGCACAAACTGCTCCAACTTTTATTTAGTTGGATTAAAGTGAACTCAGGAGCGTGTCAAACAATTCACGCGCTACGGAAATGACCTGCGCATTTGCTTGATATGCCTGCTGGAACTTAATCAGGTCTGCGGCTTCTTCATCGAGGTTGACACCGGAAATACCATCGCGCATGGATTGACTTTGTTCCAACAAACTCCGGCTTGCTTCGGTATTAATTTTTGCAAGACTGCTCTTGGTGCCCACTTCTTCGACCAACTTGGTATAGCCGCCACCGAAACTCAGGCTGTCGCCGCCCATAGTCGCTTCGGTTTCCAGTGCAACCATTGCCAAGGCATTGCGGTTATCGTTTTTACCGTTCGTATTAAACCCGAGGGTAAAAGTATCACCCGCTTTTGGTTGGCCGCTGATTGCCGCTTGATAACCCAAAAAAGATGCGGCAGCAAAACCGGGCAAACTGCTATCGCCAAACATAGGGCTGTTGGTTGGAGACGTTTGCAGGCTAATACCCTTAGCCATGGTGATATCCACCCTGCCCCCAACAGTGACCGCACTCTGCTCTACTGTGCCGATCGTGAGCGGGTTATCTTGCCCGGCCAAACGCACATTGGGATTACCAGTACCGTCATTCACATCAATAGAATTGGTTGCACCGTTGGATGCAGACAAGCGTATATCCAGGTTAACACCCGATGCCGCCACCAACTGCAATTCCGGCATACCCGTAACCGGATTGCTGCTACTTTGTGCGCGAATGCCGAGTGCTTTTAAATTTTCATTGCTATTAATACGCTTGGCCAAATAATCATTAAATTCCGTTTCACTGACATTAGGATCAGGCACATCTTCAGCAAATGCAGTGTTGGTAATATCGTATTCCAATAAATTTTCACCATTCACCGACAGTTGTAGCGGAGGCGAAAAAGTTGCTGAGTCAAAATTAATATCAGTAATGTTGGCTGTGGTGTATGCATTGGCCGATACACCGGACACAGCGCTAATTTGCGCCGCCGTTTGCGCGGCCGATGCACCAGAAGTAGTAGTGATAATTTTATTGGTGACCGAACCTGTAACCGGATCGACATAAGTAAAGCTCAACTGCTCTGCCAGATAACCGTTGGATTGCGGCAAGCTAGCGGCAGTCATCGGCCCCGGTAAATCTGGCGGTTGTGTAGCAGTTTGCGCAGTGCGCCCCGCCGGTAATCCAACGCGGTCACCTTTGCCAGTTACCCGGGTCTCACCTATATCACTTGCAAAAATATTATTGGTTTGGCCGGGAATGAATGTCTGGTCACGCATTGCCGGAACCAGATCTTTTGGATTTGAAGGATCAGAATTATCCAGGACATCGTAAGTTGTCGCCGAGGTAAAACGGATCAAAATAGGCGGCGATATTTTTCCCGGCTCCATAAATGCGGGCAGCGGGTTGCCATTCACATCCACCAAACTCAACACCTCACCTGCACTGATTATTCCGTTGCCGGAATTACTGGTGCTACCTTCAGTACGAACCGGCGATGCAAATGCCAGATCCTCCGAGCGCACTATTTCCGAGCGAATATCACGCGAGGCGTTTTTGGTTGGCTGGATGGTAAATGAATCACCACCCTGAAACGAACCGCTGGTTAAATTCACGGTAATTCCGTCAAACGAAATCGTTGATGGATAAGCGCCAGTTAAAACGCCCTGCTCCACTACTGTTTTATCCGACAGGCGTGTCACCAGATAATTGGTGGTATTGGGGATAATTTCCAACAGGTAATCACTGGTAGTTAATTTGTTGGTGTCATCGATAGTGGCTGAAATAACACGGTCATGAGGCTGCGCATTAGTTCCATGCACCACACGATTGGCCGCGAGCACCGGATCATTAATGTCACCAAACATCCTTTGACCATAATCACCATCCAGATCTATACCCTGACGTTGTTGGATATTAAATTCGTCGGCCACCGCCAGAGCAATACGCCCTAACTCGTTCATGGTAGGGAATAACACTTGATCACGAAAACTTAACAGCCCGCCGATTTGGCCGCCGGAAATTTGCGCTGTGATATCGGTTGTGACGTTGTTGCCTTTAAGTTGGATCTTGCCGTCATTGGTGACGTTAAATGAACTGACTTGGGTGCCCACTACCAACGGCTGGCCGTTGCCAATAAAGACGTTAACGTCGCCGCCGTCCTGCTGGACAATTTGCAACGATACAAGCTCAGATAATTGCCGCAATGCTTCATCGCGTTTATCCATTAGGTCGTTGGGCTGGTTACCATTGCCTGATGCACGGTTTTCAGCGATGGCCTGATTCAACGTCGCAACGGATTTTGCCAGCGAACTCATTTGCGAGGTAATGGTTTGAACTTCGCCATTCACTTGGCCTTCGATATCTACCATGCGTTGATGCAGATTGTTGAAGCGGATACTGAGGCTTTCCGCTTCAGTCACAATTAATTGCCGCGCAGGTGTTGAAGCGGGATCGTTGGCACCGTTTTGCATAGCAGCAAAAAATGTTTGCAGTGCGCCGGACAAGCCGGTGCTGACGTCGGCAAATAATTTGTCGATCTTGCCAATATTGGTATTGAATTTATCCAACTGGTTAAATGTCGTTGTATCCAGCCGCAATTGGGCAGTGACAAATTCATTCACCACCCGCTCAATTGATGTAGTGTTAACACCAGAACCAATGAAACCTGCTGAACCGATACTTTGCTCAGGACGGGTGGCGTAAGTCACTTCCTGACGCGAATAGCCTGCGGTATTGGCATTGGAAATATTATGCCCGGCAGTACGCAGCGCATTTTGGCTGGCCTGCAAACCGGAAACGGCGTTGGAAAGGATGCCGGACATAAAATTACTCCGTTAAATGACGACCAAAGGCCGCTGATAATGTAAGAACAGATTGCACATCGGATTGCAATTCGTTGAGCGCATTCAAATCGTCCACCGACGGAATGGCAGCGGCACCTTTCAATAAATCGCTATTCAATAATTGTTTAATTTTTTTGGCGTATGCGGGATCAGTCGCGTAACCCGCAGATTGGAGTGCTTCGGCGTAGGCCGCCGAATCAGTTCCCGCTTCCAGCGCGCGCTGATAGCGCGGATTGTTTTTCATCATGCGTACATAATCAGAAAAACTTTCTGAATAATCAGCGTATTTACGAAAATCCGCCTTTTCATTTGCCGCTATGCCGTCGCGGTACTCCAAAGTAGACACGTTGACTTTGTCGCCTTGCCATTGGCCACCGGCTTTAATATTGAACAGATTAAAACTGTTATCGCCTTGCTTATCGTGAATGACGTGTTTGCCCCAGCCGGTTTCCAGTGCAACCTGGGCAATCAATACATCCGGATTAATTTGCAATTCCGCAGCCGCTTTTTCAGCGTGTGGTTTTAACAGCATCACAAAGTTTTCTTGTGTGCTGCTTATGCTAGCCTTTTGACCGACACGCGATACCAGGGGCTGGGGTTTGTTTAACAGACCTGGAACCATTGCGTAGTTGTAGGCAGGCGGCAATTGCGCTCCATTGGATTGTTCTGCATCCCCCGCTTCAGAGAAAATCGATTGCATGCGCGAGTTATCGCTCATGCGCACGAAATCATTTATCCAGGAATCCAGCGCATCCGAATCAACGCTAAGATTATCCGCAGGTGCATCCTTGGTTTTGCGGTATTCGACTGCCTGTGCAAGCGTGCCGTCTGGCGCTGTTGCAGATTCAATCGCGTCCGGTTTTTTCATGCCGCCGCCATAGTTCTGCAGCATTTGTTTGTAGAAATGATCGGCTATACCTATACCACGACCGCTGGTGAGATTAAGCACCATTTGCTGGTCGAGCATATCGCGGTGGAAATCGGTTGTCTGGCTGTCAAAATAATTGCCTTCCCCAAACACTTCGTTGGCGTCGCGCATTGTCTTTAACATTTGCTGCACAAACATGGCTTCAAATTTTTTGGCCACTTCCTTCAATGCTTGCGGATCTCTATCGCGCCCCATGGCCTTGACAGAATTCAAGGAATTGGGATCGAGATACGAATCCTGCACTTGCGGCGCTTTGATTCCAGTGTCGATAGGCAACATTTAGATCACCACCAATTCTGCTTTTAGTGCGCCCGATTCTTTTAGCGCTTCGAGGATCGCCATTAAATCGCTGGGCGATGCGCCAACGTTATTTACCGATTTCACAATGTCATCGAGGTTCGCACCGGGTGCGAATTTAAACATGGGATTATTTTCTTCCTCGGTTTGTACGTTGCTGCTAGGCACGACTACGGTTTGCCCGCGACCAAATTCGTTTGGCTGGCTCACAGTTAAACTTTCGGCAACCGATACTGTAAGGCTGCCGTGGGTTACGGCTACCGGTGACACGCGTACATTTTTGCCAACAACGATGGTGCCGGTGCGCGAATTAATAATAACTTTCGCTACTTCTTCACCGGGTTTCACATCGATGTTTTCCAGCATGGAAATAAAATCAACCCGCTGCGCGGGATTTACCGGAGAATTCACCATAATTGAAACTGCATCAAGCGGACGTGCGACATCCGGCCCCAACATATTGTTGATACTTTTTGCCAACTCATTCGCGGTGGTAAAGTCCGCGCGATGCAAATTGAACACAATAGGCTGGCCGCCGGCGAAATTATTTTCCACCATGCGTTCAACAATCGCACCGCTGGGAATACGCCCGGCGCTGGGGATATTCACGGTAATTTTGGAACCATCATTACCCGAGGCACTCAAGCCGCCAACGACCAAATTACCTTGAGAAACGGCGTAGACTTTTCCGTCCAACCCCTTAAGGGGGGTTACCAACAAACTGCCGCCGCGCAAACTTTTTGCGTTACTAATGGAAGACACAGTCACGTCAATAGTCTGGCCGGGTTTTGCAAAGGCCGGCAATTCCGCCTGGATCATCACCGCGGCAACGTTTTTCATTTGCATCCGCATACCTTCCGGCACAGTGATCCCGAATTGCTTGAGCATGCTATTAAATGATTGGATGGTGAATGGCGATTGGGTGGTTTGGTCACCCGTACCATCCAAACCTACCACAAGGCCGTAGCCCACCAACTGGTTTGAGCGCACACCCGCTACGCTCGCAATATCTTTAATACGCTCGGCTTGTGCTGCGGAACTGAACTGCAGTGCAACTGCGATTAACAACACCATAAATCTACGCATACAAGAACCTCATTAAACCTGATTACAATGGCCACAAATCGCTGTTAAAAAAGCGCGACAACCAACCCATGCTTGAGGCATCCGCCAATGCACCTGTCCCACTGTAAGAAATTTTTGCGTTAGCCAATCGCGTGGAAACAATGGTGTTGTCCGGAGCAATATCTTCCGGACGTACCATGCCGCTGATGCGAATAAATTCATCACCGCGATTCAAGGTGATCCATTTTTCTCCGCGTACAATCAAATTACCGTTAGGCAAAATTTCAGCCACTGTGACGGTAATGTTACCTTGCAAGCTATTGCTTTGATCTGCGTCGGCGCTACCATCAAAGGTGCGGTCTTGTTCCAGGGTGGTAGTAAACTCGCGGCCTTTAATTGTCGGGTTAGCGCCGAGCAACGGGCCAGCATTAAAATCAACACCGCTCTTTTTACCCGTCGCAACGCCGGACGATTTTTTCGATACGGTGCGCTCGCTCAAGGTGACAGTAATTACGTCGCCAACAAAATGTGCTTTACGGTCGTCAAATAAATTCAGGCCGTAAGTGTCTTGATACAAAGACCCATCAGTGCGTTGTGGCACTGCCATATTGGCGGCAATGGTCGGCGCATAAGCGGGATCATCGGGCATGGGTTTGCGGTTGGTAAAGCAACCACTCAAGCTAAACGCGGCAGATAAAACCAGCATCAACTTGAGCGATAACTTTTTACTGCTATGAAGAGTGCGCATAATCAAATCACTCAATTAAAGATTTTGGGTGATGTACTGCAACATCTGGTCGGCAGTGGACACCACTTTGGAATTCATTTCGTAGGCGCGTTGGGTGGTGATCATATTCACCATTTCTTCCACGATATCCACATTGGAATTTTCCAACATGCCCTGCTTGATCACACCCAAACCATTTTCACCGGGAGTACCTTCAACCGGGTTACCACTGGCGACAGTCTCCAAAAACATATTTCCGCCGATGGGTTGCAATCCGGAGTGATTAATAAAATCCACCAGCGTGATATTGCCCAATTGCTGCGGATCAACCTGGCCGGGTGTGAAAGCATTGACCGCGCCATCAGCTCCAATCGTAATTTTTGTTGCATCTTCGGGAACAATAATCGCCGGCTCGAGGAAATAGCCGTCGGCATTCACTATTTGCCCTTCGCCGTTAATTTGTAGTTGCCCATTGCGGGTGTAAGCAATGGTTCCATCGGGTTGCAGAATTTGTAAAAAACCATGGCCGTCAATGGCGACGTCCAGCGATTGTTCGGTCACTTGCAAAGTACCTTGGGTAAATTCTTTTTGCGTTGCCACAACACGCACACCCGCACCCAATTGCAAACCGGACGGTAATTCCGTCTCCTGTGTTTGTTGCGCGCCGGGCTGACGTTGGTTTTGATACAACAAATCCTCAAACACCGCGCGGTCGCGCTTAAAACCGATGGTGCTGGTGTTCGCCAAGTTATTGGAGATGGTGGTTAACTGGCGATCCTGTGCCGACAAACCGGTTTTACTGACATAGAGAGCGGCGTGCATGGTGTTTTCCTCGGTTATCTACTCGTGATCACACAAGTACAAAAAATTAATCAGTTACGACATTTGCAAAAGTTGGGCAGAGCTCGCGGAATTCTCTTCAGCGGTTTTCATGATTTTCACTTGCATTTCATATTGGCGCGCGAGGCTCAGAATTTGCGTGAATTCATCTATCGCATTGACGTTGCTACCTTCCACCATGCCGCTGCGCACAGTGACTTCTGCTGCTGGTAACGCATTAGCGCCATCGCGCTGGCGGAATAAACCGTCATCGCCTTTTTCAATATTTTTGATATCCGGATTAACCAACTTGATGCGTGCAACTTCCACCATGGCTTCAGGGCCTTGATCCTGCCCCACGATAGAGATAGTGCCATCCGCACCTATCTGTACTTTTTTGTTTTCCGGGATATTGATCGGGCCGGCGCCGCCGAGTACGGGTAACCCGTTCAAGGTGCGCAGCATGCCGTTGGCATCCACGGCGAAATTACCCGCGCGGGTGTATGCCTCAGTGCCATCGGGAGCCTGTACCGCAAAAAAACCGTCGCCCTGGATGGCGGCATCAAGGGGATTGCCGGTCTCGATCATCGGCCCTGAGGTGAAATCAGCGCGGGGGGATTCGGTCAATGCATAGGCGCGTGTCGGCTGACCATCACCGTAATAAACGCCCATACTGCGTGATTGTTCGAAGTCCGCACGAAAGCCCGTGGTGCTCAGGTTAGCCAGATTATTGGCGCGGTTGGCCTGTGCCAGCATGTTGTGCTTGGCTCCGGTCATGGCGATAAAGAGGGCTTTGTCCACAATAATTCTCCAGATTTTCCAGCGCTGCAGGCCTGATAAGAGCGGGTAGCCAATGCGCTGGTTTTTTGGCAGGTTTGCCGTTACTGGAGGTTTTGCAAGAGCAGTGCCAAGGTGAAAATAAACACTAAGCACATGAAAAATATAGAAATTTTTACAGCGAAGGCAAGGCAATAAGACCTTGGAAAATAGCGGCAAACACAGAAGCGGCAAAGAGCTTCCGCCCTTTGCCGCTGAAGAAGATACCCCGGGGTTACCTCAGGTTGATGATAGTTTGGGTGGTCGCGTTCGCAGTTTCGATCGTTTTGGCGTTGGCCTGATAGTTACGTTGCGCAATGATCAGGTTTACCAATTGTTCCGACAAATCCACGTTGGATTCCTCAATCGCTCCGGCGGTGATATTGCCTAATTGGGCTGAACCTGGAGCTCCGATAATGGCCTCACCCGTTTCGAAAGTCTGTGCCCACATGGTATCGCCCACCGGATCCAAGCCATCGACACTGCTGAAATTAGCCAGCGCCACCTGCCCTAAAACCTGCGCTTCACCGTTGGTGAAACGGGCAAATACAATTCCGGTGTTGCTAATGTCCAGCCCGGCCAAACGGCCAGTGGCATAACCATTTTGATCCAGGTCTTCTACCGCAAAATCCTTCATGTATTGGGTACTGCCAGTCAGATCCATCAGGAAATTGGAGCTGGTTGGAGGCTCAGCGACGGGAATAGAACCGCCCTGCAACACATTCAGCGGACCGAGGGCACCGATAGGGTTACCGTCTTCTCCCAAGGGCGTCCAGTTGGAAATCAACATGGAATCGGTAGCGAACGGGTCCAGGATGCCTTCCGGGGTAAAGTGAAGATTAAAGGAAGCCATAGTCGCTTCGGTGTTTTGTGGCGACGGCAAACTGGGGTCTGGATCACCCACGTTTTGATCATCGATTTGCACATACATCACCCAGTGATTGGCCGAGGTCATGGGATCAGCTACTTCATAGGGTTGTTTTACAAAATACTGACGCATGACATGGGAGTTACCGAGGCTGTCATAAACAGTCGTTGAAGTCGCATGGTTAAAAGTTTTCTGATCTTGCGGATCAAACGCATTAATTGGCACTGGAGTAAAGAAGTTAGGCACATTGATCGAACCGAACATACTGCCGCCGTACACAGGCACGGTGGGCGCGCTGCTGACAAGGGAGTAACCCTCTTGCATGGTGATCGAAACCTCACCGCCAATCCTTACCGCGTTAGTCGCATTGTTCACAATTTGCGAAGTGTTTTGAGTGCCTTGGACTTCAGCGGTACCGCCTGCTGCATCGAAGGTGAACAGCAAATCTTTACCGGTTGCAGAAACGATTTCCAGATTGCCGTCGCCATCAATACTGGCGGTAATGCCGAGTAAGGTTGATGAACTCAAGCCGTTGATCTCATCGCGTAATGCGGTCATGTCGGGCACGCCGGTCGACGTCAAATTCACTTCGTTCAAGCGGAACGAACCGTTGTTGGAAAACACTTTTGGCGGTACTGCCGCAGGATTGGTTGCAAACAAAATAGCGCTGGTGCTGGCGGTTGCCGAAACACCGGTCAGCTTGTTTAACTCGGCCGCAGTTTTATCTGCACTGGCACCATACTGGCTGATGTAAGTAACTTCAGCGCCGTTGGGGCTGCGGAACACCATCGTCTGCGAACCGTAATTGTTAGTAACCTCGGGGATACCGGCCGCATGCGCAGTTGGATGCGCCGTTCCAGCTGGAGTACTCACCGCGCCAACGGCAGTAGTGAAGGCGTTTGCATCTGAATTGGCGCCATCAATGGTCACCGCCACTGTGGAGGCTACACCGGTCGCACGGTCGCGGAATTTCAATTCATTAGTCGCCGTGTCTGCATAAGCTTCAACGTTGACCGAATCGGCCGAATCAAAATTGGCCGAATTAATCAAGTTAGCCAATGCTGCCAGCGATGTTGCCGAGCCAGTTGCCAGGCTGATAGTGACATCGTCCGTTGCCAGGCTGATTGGATCTGTGCGCGACAAGGTAAAGGTAGTTCTATTGGTCGGGCCAAAAGTAATTGGCGTAGCTATACCCCCCAAATTCAAGGTGGTCGTGCTCGCATCTTTAGCGCCCAGTTGTGCCTCGTTGATGCCGGTACCGTTGGTCGCAAAACGTGAGCCGGTTGTTTCCAACACTACTTCACTGGAATCCAGATTGAACGAAGCGTTAACAGCAGTAGTCGCGCGTGGTGCTTGTGAACTGACATCGACGTGCAGATCGCTGAGGATGCCGCTGACATTGCCGTTGTCGTCAGCGGTAAAGCCTTGCAGCATGGCACCGGTGCCATTAACGATGTAGCCGTCTTTATCCAGACCAAAAGTGCCAGCGCGAGTAAATAAACGGTTGCCATTTTTTTCTACGACAAAAAAGCCTTCACCATTTACCGACATATCCAATTCATTCTGGGTAAATTTCAAATTCCCCTGCGTGAATTGCTGGCGGATATTCTGGATAGTCACACCGCTACCCGCCGTGTTTGATCCGCCACCTAACAACGTACTGGTGTATACATCGCCGAATTCAGCGCGCGAAGTTTTAAAACCGACGGTACTGGCGTTGGCGATATTGTTACCGGTCACTTGTAGATCGGTATTAGCCGCACGGATTCCGCTTAACGCTGTATTGAAAGACATATTACACCTCGCACATGCGATTAATGGCTATTGCATTGTTAGACTGGCCGAGCGATTTACATCGCTCTCAACCATCAAAACTTATTCAAAAAATATTAATTAAACTGTTTCACTTTATCGGCTTCGACCGCACCAATACCGGCAAGGTTAAGGATCAACTTGCCATTCTCACCAATGGTCACGCTGTTTACATTCGCGCTCAGTGCAGTATCCAGTGCTTCGGTTTTTCCATTTTGGCTAGCAGTCACTTCAAAGCGGTATTCACCTGCTGCGGCAGCATCCTCGCCCGCTTCCCAATCGAGCAGCTCGCCGTTGACCTCAAGGTTTTGGCCATCCCAACGGAAGACTGTCTCGCCTGCTGGCGCCTTGCCCACCGGGATCGATTGCACCAGCGCGCCATCGGCATCGTAAATTTTCATTTTCATATCGGTAGTTGAATAACCCAGGTCAACACTACCGGCGACTATGCCGCCTTTAACCAGCGTGCTTTTATCCGAATCCACTGTGACGCTGCGGCCGACCAACGATGATGCTTGCAGCGCGTTGTTGGACATAAAACTGTTAAAACTGGTATTCAAACGCTCCAAGCCTTCCACCGAACTGAACTGCGCCAACTGCGCAACAAACTCGCTGTTGTCCTGCGGACTCAGGGGGTTTTGGTTGTTCATTTGCGTAATCATCAATTCAAGAAACGCTGCCTGACCCAACTCGTTGGTATTTTTTTTGGTTTCCTGTTTTTTGGTAATACTCAGGTTGTCAGTAACGTTCGAGGTACCACTGGTGCCGCTTACAGTTGACATGATTGTTCTCCCTCGCTAATTACTTACTGGCCAAGAGTCAGCACGCGCTGAACCATTTGTTTCGCCGAATTCATGACTTCCACATTCATTTGGAATGAGCGCGATGCCGCGATCATATTCGCCATTTCTTCAACCGGATTTACGTTGGGGTAATAAACATAACCTTCATCATCCGCCTTGGGATGAGTAGGTTCATAACGACGTTGCAGCGGTGCGTCACTCTCGACGATGCCCAGCACCTGCACACCGGCAGCCGCATCTACTTCGTTATCGCTGTAGGTACCTTCAGTAACGCTGGCACGCATGGCTTCTTGTTGGATCGCAGCAAACACCGGTTGGCGGCTGCGATACACTTCGGTAACACTGGAGCTGGCTGACTGCGCGTTTGCCAGGTTGCTGGCCGTTGTGTTCAAACGCAGACTTTGTGCGTTCATACCGGTGCCAGCGATATCGAAAATATTTCCAAGTGCCATGATCAAGTACCTACAAAAAAGACGTTCAAAAATCCGGTTATCTACAGAACCTTATTCACCGCGAATCGCAGTACGTAAGCCAGTGAACTTGTTATTCAAAAACTGGAAACTCGCCTGGAATGCCAAGGCATTTTTCATGTATTCCGCGTGTTCAATCTGGTCTTCCACAGTGTTGCCATCAATCGACGGTTGCTGCGGAGTGCGATACAGCACATCGCCCTCGCCCATCGCAAAACCACTGCCGTCGATATGGCGCGATTGGGTGGTATTCAGATCAAAACCCTGCGACTTATTGGCATTCATTTTTTGGTTCAAGGCTTGCTTGAAATCCAAATCTTTCGCTTTGTAGTTCGGGGTGTCGATGTTGGCGAGGTTATTCGCCAGCACACCCGCACGCTCGGAGCGAAAGTGCAGCGCTGATTCGTGGATGCCGAGGGCTTTGTCGAAGGAAATTGTCATATCTGCTTTGCCTTTGCGCTGTGGGTGGCAATCCAGAGGGGCGCCACTTTTGGTTACTTACAACAAAGCAACGGCTATGCCAACACCCAGGTCAATACCTAACCCTTTGTTTTTAAATGAATTAAAAAAATATAAGTCGGGAGTGCAGCGGGGGCGGCAAGGGTTGAGCGGCAAAGGTTTTCCGCTTTCTCAGCGATGATGGCGGCAACGGCAATGCAAAAAAAACCGGACTGTTAAGCCCGGCTTCTAGCGTGGATTCCTGCGGAACTACGAAGGGATTAACTTAGATCGCCCGATAGAGTATGCCCGGCTCACAGCGCACCATTTCAAAAAGGTCTGCTGCGCCCGCCAAGCCCTCTGAAGAGCCGAGGAACAGAATCCCCTGCGGTTTTAAGGACGCGTGGATCTTCTGCAATATCTGCCGCTTCAATTCCGCGTTGAAGTAAATCAGTACATTGCGGCAGAACACTATGTCGAATTTACCTAGGCCGGTATAGGAATCCATCAAGTTGAGCGATCGGAAATCGATCCTCTCTTTAATGATATTTTTAACTCGCCAAACTGCCGGTGTAGGGTTATCGAAATATCGCTCCAACCTTTCTGCCGACAAACCCCGTAATACCGACAGTTTGTCGTACTCCCCCCGCCGCGCCTGTTCCAATACTGTCGCAGACAAATCGGTAGCGACTATCTGCACCTGCCGCGCCAAATTACCCATCGCCTGGCGCTTGTACTCCTCCGCCATCATGCTGATTGAATAAGGCTCCTGCCCTGATGAGCACGCCGCCGACCAAATACGCACCGGGCCATACATGCGGTTGTTACCCGCCATCAATTGCGGCAGTAGCGTGTTCTTGAGGTGGTCGTAGGGGTAGTTATCGCGAAACCAGAAGGTTTCATTGGTGGTCATGGAGTCCACAACCTGATCTTTCAGCTTGCGGTTTATGCCCAATTTCAACACGCGCACCAACTCGCCAAAGGACGAAATATTGTTGTCCTCCAGAATGCGGCGAATGCGGTTGGTGACCAAATATTGTTTGTTGTCGCCCAGCGCAATGCCGCAGGCGTCTTCGAGGAACTTACGGAATTCATCAAACTCAGTCTGGGCGATATTATCCCGACCCAGGGGTTTGGCGAAGGATGACTCTTTATTAATCATAGGCTTCCAATGTAAAACAACACTCTGCCCCTATCCGCTGGAATCACGTGGAATTGGCTCGGCAATATCATCACGCCTGCTCAGGCGGCAACAGACTTTCACCGGTAATTGCCAATACGCGGTCATTCACACGTTTTGCCAATTCATCCGGATGGAATTTTGCGAGGAAATCGTCCGCCCCTACCTTGCGCACCATGGCTTCGTTAAACACGCCACTGAGCGAGGTATGCAACACGATATGCAATTTTTTAAGGCCGGGATGATTGCGCACCTCGGCGGTGAAGGTGTAACCATCCATTTCTGGCATTTCAATGTCGCAGATAATCATGATCAGCTCGGAATAAGGGTCTTTTCCATCGTTGATCAGGTCGGTCAAATATTGAAAGCCCTCTGCGCCGTCTTTTTTCAGGGTAGTTTTAATTCCCATACCTTCAACGACGCGCTGGATCTGTTTGCGCGCAATCGTCGAGTCATCAATGATCAACACATGCTTCTGCACTACCCGGTCAGCGATACCATCTTCAATCACTCCAGCACTGACCTCTTCGCGCGCCGGCGACACTTCAGCGAGGATTTTTTCCACATCGATAATTTCTACCAGCTGCCCATCCACTTGGGTAACGGCGGTAAGGTAATGCTCACGGCCGGCGCCTTTGGGCGGAGGATGGATATCACCCCAATTCATGTTGACGATACGTTCAACCGAGCGCACCAAAAACCCTTGGGCGGTGCGGTTGTATTCAGTGATGATCACAAAGCAGCTTTCGATGTCGGGCAACTCGCGGCGGCCAATGGCGAGGTTCATGTCCATGATCGGCAAGGTTCCGCCACGGATGTGGGCCACACCGCGCACGACCGAACTGCGGCCGGGAATCGCATTCAGCGTCGGACACTGTAAAACCTCTTTAACCTTAAATACGTTAATGCCGTATAGCTGCTGACCACCAAGCCGAAATAACAGGAGTTCGAGACGGTTTTGTCCAACCAGCTGGGTACGCTGATTAACGCTATCCATTACACCGGCCATGCGATTACCTCATTTATTCTGTAAGTTCGGGTCGGATCTCACCCTTTTGACTGGCCCAAGTTCAGCGGCACAGTATTTGCTTTGATGCTATGTAACGTAGGTTAGCGGCAAAAAAGTGTCAGACTTTAGTCGTTAATGATTCCGGCCGGCACCCAGTTCTTACCCTTGAGGATAGGACAAAATATGGAACTTCCTAGTTTTTACAGCGTTTTCTTGCGGAATATTTTGCGCCTCAGCGCACGCATAAAAGCGGCAACAACCCTTGGTGCAGGGGCGGTTTTTCTATTGTCGACCTCCGCTCCCCCTGCATTTGCGCAGGTTTATCCGACTAACTTGCTAAAGCAGGACATCGCGGGATTCCTCGCTATGGAGTATGAGAACGTCGAGCACGAGCGGCTCGATATCAGTGTTGGCAACCTGGATTCGCGCTTAAGGCTCAGCAGTTGCAATCAGGCGCTTGTTTTCACCGTCCAGGATCCGATTGGTTTGGGCGGCAACATCAGTGTCAATGCGCAATGCAATAGCGGCAAGGTTTGGTCGGTACACGTTCCGGCACAGGTAACAATTTACCGCCAGATACCGATTGCCGCGCGCGACGTCGCGCGCGGTGAAGTGATTAACCAGGCGCATCTTGAAACCAGCCTCGTCAATATAAGCAGTATTCGCCAGGCATTTTTACCAGAGGCTGGCGCCATTATCGGGCGCGAAGCCAAGCGGAATATAGCGCGCGGCGAACCCTTTAAAACCGCCCTGCTGGATGCCCCCACGGTAGTAAAGCGGGGCGAAGTCGTCGTTCTGGAATCCCAGGCCGGTAGCTTAAAGGTTAGTAGTGCTGGAACCGCCATGGCCGACGGCCGGATCGGGCAGAAAATCCGGGTACGCAATAACTCGTCTGAGCGGATCATCAGTGGGGTTGTGATCAGTCAGGGACTCGTACAAACCTTGTGAAAGTTTTTTTAAATTATTGCTAAAGTTTAGCGCCAGCTAGCCGATAGCCTGCTAGGGACTCTCTAAATGCGCCGCTCCTGGCACAAAGAGCCTCTACCGTCACGACATAGCAACCGCGACATTGTTAGCAAAGTTAATCGCCACAAGGGTCAATCACCCAAGGCAAATAGGGGAACAACATGAACTTCAACACCAACAACACTTTGGATTCAATCAGCGCTAAAGGTACTCGCAGCAAGCCTGTAGCCGCAAACGTACCCGAGACAAAAGCGCCAGCGCCCGATGCAGCTCCGGTTGCCAAAGGTCCAAGCGATCAAGTGGTATTAAGCCAGGAAGCCCAGACGCTGGGTCGCCTCCAGGCCAAGATCAACAGCTCGCCCGATGTGGATCTGGAAAAGGTCGCCGAAATTAGACGCGCTATCGCTGAAGGCCGCTTTGAGGTCAATGCCGAGCGCATCGCAGAAAATATGATTAACCAGAATGAGCTTCTGGGCTAGGCAGCGTTTTAGCAATAGGAGCCGTTTTAGCAACGAGAAGCGCTCTCCCCCGGAGCTTATTCACGTTGCGATTCGAATGAGTTTTACGTGTTTTACCTAAAATGAAGAGGTTGCTATGTCTCTCGATATTAATTTACTGCGCCAGATGATCGCGCAGGATTCCAACGCCCTTACCCAGTTGAAACAATTGCTCGTCCACGAGCGCCAACAACTGGAACAGCGCAAGCAAGAAGAGCTTCCGCGCATTGTCGAGCAAAAGGCCGCACTGGTAGACCAGCTCGGCATCAGCGCCAAGCAGCGCCAACACATACTCACCACCTTGGGTTTACCCAATAATGCGAGTGGTTGGGATCTGTTTTTACAGCGCAATACCGCCACTTTGCCGCTGCGCGATGACTGGAAACAGCTGGTGAGTGAATTTGAAGAGTGCCAAAAGATGAATGACATCAACGGCAAGATGATCGCGCGCTCGCAGCAAACCCTGAATCACCTGCTCGGACTGCTACGCGGCAAAGTCGCCACGCCATCGCTCTACAACGCCCAAGGCGCCAAGACGCAGTACACCTCGTCTTACACGGTTGCTAAAGCTTGATGTGTTTCTGATCCTGCAGTGCATCTAAAATAAAAAGGCGCAACCGGCAATGTTGCGCCTT
>DATIDX010000110.1:0-2649 GCA_035456025.1 Cellvibrio sp.
CACCCGGTATTAAAGCCAGCCGAATCTCTGGCCTCGCGAAAGATCTGGCGCGCTCGCTCGCCGTGGTATCGGTGCGCGTAGTTGAAGTTATCCCCGGCAAATCAGTGATGGGGATAGAGATCCCTAATGCCCATCGCGAAATGGTGCGGATGTCAGAAGTTGTTTCGTCAGAAGTCTTCGACAATGCCAAATCGCCACTCACTATGGCGCTGGGGCATGATATTTCCGGCCAGCCTATTGTTTCTGATCTGGCCAAAATGCCGCACTTGTTAGTGGCCGGTACCACCGGTTCAGGTAAGTCGGTGGGCGTTAACGTAATGCTGCTCAGCTTGCTCTACAAATCCACGCCCAAAGAAGTGCGCTTGATCTTGGTCGATCCGAAAATGCTGGAGCTGTCAGTTTATGAAGGCATTCCCCATCTGCTGACCCCCGTAATCACCGACATGAAGGACGCCTCCAACGGTCTGCGTTGGTGTGTGGGTGAGATGGAACGCCGCTATAAACTCATGTCGGCCATGGGCGTACGTAACCTCGCTGGTTTTAACCGCAAGATTGAGGATGCGATCAAAGCCGGTGAACCGATTAAAGACCCACTGTTCAAACCGGAAGAGAATTTTGAGCCGGGCGCGGAAGTAGCCACTGCACCTGATCTGGAAGAGTTGCCGTTCATTGTGGTGGTAATCGACGAATTTGCCGACATGATGATGATTGTCGACAAGAAAAAAGTAGAGCAGTTGATCGCCCGTATCGCGCAAAAGGCACGTGCTGCCGGTATCCACTTGATTCTTGCGACCCAGCGCCCGTCGGTGGATATCATTACCGGCTTGATCAAAGCGAACGTACCCACGCGTATCGCCTTCCAGGTGTCATCCAAAATCGACTCGCGTACCATTCTGGACCAGGGTGGGGCAGAGCAACTGCTTGGTCACGGTGACATGCTCTATTTGCCTTCAGGTACCAGCGTGCCGATTCGTGTACACGGTGCATTTGTGGATGACCATGAGGTCCACAAAGTCGTCGCTGACTGGAAAAAACGTGGATCACCACAATATATCGATGGCATTACCGATGATGACAATAATTCCATCCCCGTACCCGGCTTACCCAGTGAAGGCGGTGAGGAAGGCGATGGCGAGAAAGATGCGCTTTATGACGAAGCCGTGGAGTTTGTAATCGAATCGCGCAAGGCGTCTATCTCATCGGTACAGCGCAAACTGCGTATTGGTTACAACCGCGCTGCACGTTTGATCGAGACTATGGAGGCTGCAGGTGTTGTTTCCTCTGCCGGTCATAACGGTAACCGCGAAGTGTTAGTGGGTGGCGGACGCGATTTTAATTAGCGTTTCTTTGCGGGATTTATCGCGCGCAATTTATCTGCCGTTCATCCTCACCCGATAGGATTTGGGCGACCGACGCTCGGTGTAAGCAACTCACATTTATTGTTGGCATTCTTTGTTGGAAATAATATGAACCTTTTTTCACGAATTTTTACCGGCTTATTATTGGCATTCTCTGTTGTCGCTCAGGCTGCCGACGATCAGGCCGCAGCGCAACTGCGTAAGCAGCTCGATGCCATGAATACCTTGCAAGGCGACTTTGTGCAAACCACTTACGATAAAAAAGGTGAGGAGCAAGAGACCAGTAGCGGTAATTTTATGCTGATGCGCCCGGGTAAGTTTTATTGGAAAACCCTGGAGCCAATGCAGCAATTACTGGTATCCAACAACAAGACGATTTGGCTTTACGATCCGGATTTGGAAACCGTTAACGAGCGTGCTTTCACTGATGATCTGCGCGAAACACCTGCGTTATTGCTGAGTTCTGATATCGCACAATTGCGCAAAAGTTTTACCGTTACGCGCGATGAAAAAGACGCTAGTGTTGAAAAATACACCCTCACACCGAAAGTGACTGAGGGTATGTTCCAGCATTTAACGCTGGTATTCAAAGCAAACCAACTTATCGAATTTGCCATTCAGGACAGTCTTGGCCAATTGACTCGCTGCGTATTAACCAATGTGCAGCGCAACAAAACCCTGCCGGAAGAAAAGTTTTTCTTTATTCCGCCCGAGGGTGTTGAAATCTTGAAAGACTAAGCCGGACTCCATGGATCTTTTCGGTTCAGCTACACCAGCCTACCAACCGCTTGCGGCGCGCATGCGCCCGCGCAATCTTGACGATTACATCGGTCAGGAACATTTGCTCAGCCCCGGAAAGCCACTGCGCGAAGCAATTAGCCGCGGCCAATTACACTCGATGATTTTGTGGGGCCCACCCGGTGTTGGAAAAACCTCGCTCGCAAAATTATTTGCCGAGCAGGCCGATGCCCGTTTTGAATCCTTATCTGCGGTCTTGTCCGGCGTAAAAGAAATTCGCGCCGCCGTTGCAACTGCGCAGCAAGAGCGGATTTCCAGTCGCCGCAAAACCATTTTATTTGTCGATGAAGTGCATCGCTTCAACAAATCCCAGCAGGATGCGTTCCTGCCTTATGTAGAAGATGGCACTTTTATTTTTATCGGCGCGACTACCGAAAACCCGTCGTTCGAATTAAATAATGCATTACTCTCGCGCTGCCGGGTGTATGTATTGCGCGGCCTGCAACCAGAGCAGCTCAAAGATGTGCTGCAACAGGCGCTGGATGATAAAGCG
>DATIDX010000111.1:0-27951 GCA_035456025.1 Cellvibrio sp.
ATTTCAAGCCCGCGTGCGCGCACTTCAGGAATATTGGCGGTAGCGTTGGTGTAAACATCGTTTGCATTCGGGTCGGCCTGGCGGGCGAGGTTGGTGCCGTACTCGTCGAATACACGGCTGGTTTGTTGGTAGTCCTCAATATCCATTTGGAACAAGGCCAGGTTGAATACCAGCGTTTCGTCTAACAGCAGGGATTTTAAACCCACTTCAAATGCATCGTTTGTCTCTTCGGTTACGAGGTTGGAAATCCCATTGGTAGCTTGCGCGATACCGGCTTTCTCGCCGTGTTGCCAGGAGAAATAACTGGTGAAGTTTTCGTTGAATTTATAGGTCGGGCTGATCACAAATGCCGGCAATGTTTTTTCGTAAGGCTCTACGTCAAACTCGTTAAACACTACCCCGATTTGCGACTGGCGCAGGGCTTTGGCAGCACCGACTTGTGCTTTTTGTGCTGCGGTCAAACCATTGTAGGCAGCGCCTGGAGTAGCGCCTGCAGCCACACCAAAATATTCCCGCGCTACCTGGTCGGCCAGCGCTAATTGTTCATTAGTGTTGCCCGCACCCAGCGCACCTGCGTTGCTGGAAATAAATCCACCCAGGTTCACGCCATTCACTACCGCCGGGTTCAACTCGGCACCAAAGCCGCTGTCGATAATGTAGGTTGCAGTCGTATTGCTACGCTCTTCGCGCGTGAAGCGCAAACCCGTGGTCAATACAAATTTTTCGGTGAAATTCCAGTTAGCTTGCGCGAAGGCAGCGATACTTTCGTTGTTGATATCCTGATAGCCCGCCGGGCTATTCCAGGCCATATCCAAACCGGACAGTGAATTAATCATCAAATAACGACCGTTGCTATCGCGGTCGAGTGTTGCATATTGCGAGTTACTGGCAAACCAGGCGCCTGCGTCATTGCCCCACACACGCTGGTATTCCGCAACGTTGTTTACATCCAGATAAAACAATCCAGCCTGGTAATCGACAAAGCCACCTTGCTGCGATGACAAACGGAATTCCTGGCTGACTTGTTTGTAATCGTTGAAAAACCCACCCGAATTTCGCTGGATGTCAAAGGGGGTGCCTTCATCGTTCACTGCGTTGAAATGGTAATCCTTGTAGGCGGTGATGGATTTGACAGTGTGGGTGTCGAGTTTCCAATCCAGATCCAGGGTTGCACCATTGCTGCCAGTGATCAGCGGGCGACGGCCATCAGTGTTGTATTCAAATTCGCCACCGCCGTAAAGGTAGCTGCCTTGATAACTGTAACTCGGGCTCTGCGTAAACCAACGGCGTTCCAGTCGCGTTTTGGCATCGCTCGCGAGATTGTTCTTGGAACCGTCGGAGTAGGTTTCCGGTGTTGGCGTGAAAATGGTTCGGCCGTTAGTGCGTTCACCGGAGCGCGGTTGTATATCCACCGCAACCCGTGCGCTGAAATCTTCTGTGGGCGTCAATAAAAATTGCACGCGCCCGGACACGCGTTCTTTGTTGGAAATACTTTCATCGCTGTTGTAGGCGTTTTTCATATCGCCCTGACCTTTGGTCACGCTGAGTGTGCCGCGCCAGGCAAGCAAATCATCGATCACTGCACCACCGCCAGCGAAGCGCCCCTGAACAGTGTCCCACTCGCCCAGCGTAACCGCGTAATCAAAATCCGGGTCAAACGACGGGCGTCTGGTGGTGACACTGATCGCACCAATACTGCTGTTTTTGCCGAGCAGTGTTCCCTGCGGGCCGCGTGTGACTTCCACACTTTCCACATCAGTAAAATCAAAACTCGATGAGAGCGCGTTGTAGGCATAGTTGACGCCATCCACAATCAAACCCACTGCCGGGTCCTGCGCTTCCGTCTGCCCCTGTTTGCCAATACCGCGAATTGCAAGGCTGCTGGTCCGCTGGTTGCCTTGGTTCCAGGAAATGTTGGCGAGCCGTTGGGTAATGGCATTGATATCGGTTGCGTTCAAGCGCTCTAACTCCCTGCCTTGTACAACAGAAACCGATAGAGGTACGTCTTGCAGTTTTTCAATGCGGTTGCGGCTGCGTACAGTCACTACACCTAATACGGCTGGCTTTTCTTTTGCGGCGGCTGCAACTGTATTATTTTGTGCAGCAGCATTTTGTGCAGTTGGGTTCTGTGCAGCTGCCGGATTCACATTGCCTGCTGGCTGTGCAGCAGCCAGTGATGAAACAAAAACACTGGCAACAAAAAATGCTAGAGGACTTAAAGAAAAGTGGTTTTTTTGTGTTGTAAAAGAAGCATTTTTTTTCAGTGTTGAATTTTTACTAACGATGCTCATCAAGAGACTCCTGGTTTTCGAATTGCGACGACAACCGGAGTTTGGCAATTTGTATGCCATAGGAAATTAAAAGTGCTTTTCTAATTTATTTTTGATTTATAAAAATGCATTAAAAACAGGTGCTTGGTTTGTGAATAAAAAATTGCCGCACAGAGTAATCGATAGTTTTTCTTAACCCTTGAATGGTTTTACCGCTGTTTGGAATTCAGCATCGTCAGTCATTGCAAATCACAATATTTTTCCCATCGTATTTTTCCTGTAACGCTCGCAAAAGTCGGCGCTCCAATCGCTATCCAACAGTCTGTGTTGGCAAGAATGCAGTTGTTTGCAGCGCTGTTTTTAATACATCAGTTCCATCGGTGTTGCCGCCCCTAAAGCAATAATTATTGTCCGGCTCATAAAAAAACAAAGTAAAAAAAATTCAGCAAATTCAATGTGATGTAACCAAATTTACAAAAGCTTTTATTTGCTTTTTTAAATTTGGCTCGCTAGTTGCTTTTACGGACATGTCTTTCGTGGCTGTTGAGAAATCAATGGCTGTAGCAATTATTAACACCTGCAATCCGTCGCGTTGGTGTCCTTCGATGGTGTTAGCGAAATAACCATCATTCGTTTCAGGAGTGAATTGATGAAGAAAAAGAAAATAGTCCAGGCCGTCCTCATTGGCCTTTCGGCATCCGCGTTTTTAGCCGGTTCTGCTTATGCAGAAGAAGCAGCTAAGGCTTCCGAGAAAAAACCAGTCGCCGCCGCTAAAAAGGAAACGACTAAACCCATCACCAGCACTGCGGCTAAAGACTGGGCTTACTTACCAATCAATACCAACGTGCCAATTCCCGATGCGGGAGCGAGTAAGTGGGTTCGTTCACCTATCGATAATTTTGTGCTGGCACGCTTGAATGAATACGGTTTGAAGCCATCGGAAGAGGCGGACCGCGCAACTTATATTCGCCGTGTGACGCTTGATCTGTTGGGGCTGTTGCCAACACCGGCGGAAGTGGAAGCTTTCGAAAAAGATAAATCCCCTGATGCTTATGAAAAGCTGGTCGATCGCCTGTTGGCGTCGCCACACTTCGGTGAGCGGCAGGCGCGCCGCTGGTTGGATCTCGCGCGCTATGCAGATAGCGCCGGTTTCCAGAATGACCAGACTCGCCCGAACAACTGGCGTTATCGCGACTATGTAATCAAATCGTTTAATGAAGATAAACCGTTTAACCAATTCGTGCGCGAGCAAGTTGCGGGCGATGAATTGTGGCCTGATAGCCAGGAAGCAAAAATCGCAACTGGATTGCTGGCCGGTTATCCCGATAATTTTAACTCGCGCGACCTGGTGCAGCGCCATTACCAGATTGCAACTGACCTGACCGACCTTGTAGGCGAAACTTTCCTTGCATCGACTATCGGTTGCGCAAGATGCCACAACCATAAAATCGACAAAATCAGCCAGGTGGAATATTTCCAACTGCAAGCTTTCTTTGCCAACACCTTTGCAAATGAAAAAGTGGAGTTAGCGAAAGGCACCGAGAGCCAATGGGATATCGATTTTATTACCGCGCAAGCACAGTACCAGGCGGCAATCAAACCGATTACTGACCAACAAAAAGCGATTTTGGATCAGGTGCGTGAGAAGGGCCGTAAATATCACAACGAGCGTTATTTGACGGACAGCCGCGACGCGATTTTCAAACCAAAAGACCAGTGGACTCCTTTGGATAAATGGGTCAATGCACGTTTGAATGCCGTGGCATCCGAGCGCGATATCGCCGGTTATTTGCGCGAGACTTCCGAGAAGAACCATCCGCAATTTGATCCGGCAAATATTGAGCGTTGGGCTGAATATCAACGTCTCGGTGAAGAACTGAAAAAATACGACAACCTGCGCCCACGTCGTGGTTCAAAAACTTATACCGCACTCACTGAGTTAGGTACGCAAGCACCGGAAACCCGTGTGCGTTTCAATGGTATCCATGAGCGTCCGTTGGAAGCTGTTGAGCCAGGCTTGCCGAAACTTTGGGCGGGTAACAATACCCAATTGCAAATTACACCAACTGCTACTTCAACCGGTCGCCGCACGGCGTTGGCTAACTGGTTGGTCAGTGAAGAAAATCCATTGACGACCCGCGTGTACGTCAACCGTGTGTGGGCGCAATTATTTGCAAAAGGTATTTCCGGGATAGTTGAAGACTTTGGTCGCGCTGGTGAGAAGCCAACACATCCTGAGTTGTTGGACTACCTCGCTACCCAGTTTGTGAAGAATGGCTGGAGCCCGAAAAAACTGCAGCGCGAAATTGTGCTGTCAGCTGTGTATCGCCAGAAATCTGAAGAGCGTGCAGATGTGGTTGCTGTAGATCCAGCTAATAAATTGTTAGCCGTTTATCCACGTAAACGTCTGGATGCAGAAGAGCTGCGCGACTCACTGCTTTACGCATCAGGCGAATTGGATGAATCAATCGGTGGCCCGGCGGTGTTCCCGAAAGTGCCCGCCAGTCTGGTGGCAGGCAATGTGTTGAACAACGGCCAGGGTGGTGCGCTTTGGGAAGAAGCTAAAGATCCTAGCGATCACAAGCGTCGCAGTATCTACACCTTTGTTCGCCGCAGTTTGCCTTATCCGTTGACGGCGTCCTTTGATCCCGCCGATCCATCCAAGCCGCATCACAAGCGCGATGTAAGCACTACTGCATTGCAGGCCTTGACGCTGTTCAACAGTGACGTGGTATTCGGCTGGTCACAAGCGCTTGCTGGCCGTGTGATCTCGGAAGCCGGCAGCAATGAAAATGCGCAATTGGATACGCTCTACGAAATTCTGTTCTCACGTAAACCTACCCGTGCTGAAAAATCAGCACTCAAGGATTTCTTGAAAGAGCAGGAGAAGTTGGTGGAAAGCAAAGCCTGGACTGAAAAGTTTGAAGTTGCTGTGCCAACTGGATTAAAGGACACCAAAAACCTGGATCCATTTAAAGCAGCAGCGTTTGTGGACTTGGTGCATGCGGTGGCTAACTCCAACGAATTTGCGTATCGCTTCTGATGCCCGCTGATGTCGTCATACCCGCAGGGGTATGACGAAATAAATATACACATTGACTTAATTGTTAACTTTCAAGAGATGAAAAAAATGGACAATAAATCACGTCGCGATTTTTTAAAAAACAGCAGCCTGGGTGTAGGCGGCGCAGCATTGGCAGGGGCAATTCCAGGGATTAATATTTCGGCCGCATCGGCGGCCGAGTTGATCGATCCACTTGCACCAAAAGATCCGCATTTCCAAGCAAAAATTAAATCGGTAATTTGGTTACACCAGAACGGCGCCCCAAGTACCTTGGACTTGTACGACTACAAACCTGAGTTGGTAAAACAAGCCGGTAAAGGCGTACCTGATTCATTCCTGAAAGGGATCAAAACCAGTACCCAGGGCGGCGTGAACGAATTGTTTGTTGCTAACAACAGAACCTGGAAACAATACGGTGAGAGCGGGGCATGGTTTTCCAACCTGTTACCAAATCTTGCGCAGCAAGCCGATAAACTTACCTTTATCAAATCCAGTGTGACTATTGGTGCGACGCACGATATTTCTATTCTGAAATTAAATACCGGTGATCTGAACCCTGGCCGTCCATCATTGGGTGCCTGGATTTCCTACGCGCTGGGTTCAGCTAACCCGGACTTGCCTCCTTATGTTGTGTTGTACAACGGTTCTTCTGAACCGCGCGCAGGTTCAGTGAACTGGAACTCTGGGTTCTTGCCTGCGGTTTACCAGGGCACGCCATTCCGTCCGGGCGACTCGCCAATTTATTATCTGGACCGTCCGGAATTGCGTTCTGCATCGCAACAACGCAGCTCGCTGGATCTGTTGAATCGCTTGAATAAATTGGGCGCAGAAAATCGTCCATTGGATACTGAATTGAAAGCGCGTTTACGCTCTTACGATTTGGCGGACCGTATGCAAGTTGCCGCACCCGAAGCAGTTGATCTGTCCAAAGAAAGCGATGCAACTAAAAAATTGTACGGCATTGACGATGCTGTCAGCGGTAGCTACGGCACCAGCTTATTGCGTGCGCGTCGCCTGGTAGAGCGTGGTGTGCGTTTCATTCAGGTGGTGAGCGGTGCACCTGAAGGCGAAACTGAAATCACCAGTTGGGATGCACATGACGACCTGGAGAAAAACCACAACCTGATGGCAAAAATGGTGGATAAACCCATCGCCGGTTTGCTGGAAGATTTGAAATCGCGCGGTTTGTTGGATTCCACCCTGGTGGTGTGGACTTCCGAATTCTCCCGTACTCCCTGGGGTGAAAGCGGTACTGGTCGCGACCATAACCCGTGGGGCTACACCCAATGGATGGCCGGTGGCGGATTGAAAGCAGGTTTCACTTACGGTGGGACTGATGAATTGGGTGTGCAAGTTGCCGATAAAGATACAGCGGTGGACACCTACGATTTACATGCAACCGTATTGCATTTGTTGGGTTTGAATCACCTCAAAACTACCTTCATTAACAATGGCCGCTCAGAGCGTCCAACAGTTGTGTTCGGTAAAGTTGTGAAGGAAATTTTGGCTTGATTCAAACGTGATGTGTTGGGCGACGGAGGGCAGCCCTGCTGCCCTCGTTTTGTAAAAAGTGGTTTGGGTGTCTATGCATAAATTTGTCGTTGTTTTACCTTCGCTCCTGTTGGTTGTTATCAGTAGTCTATTGGCCAGTGCTGTCAGCATCGCCGAAGAAGTCGAAATGGATATGGATTTGATGCAGACTATCGAGAGTACTAACGATAATCTCTCATCCAATATTGCGCTGGAAAATGCCGAGTCTGCCATAGCCGATGCCAAAACGCTGAACGAGCTTTTTGCGATTGTTGCTGAGCATTATAAAAAGGAAGCAGCGAAAGGCGAGGATGTTGCCGAGGCGGTAGATCTATCGACAAAAAGTATTAAATTTTCCGACGAAATTATTACGTTCCTTGAACAAAAAGATTTCGAGAGCGCCGCCGGTACTGCAACGGATTTAGCGCGCAGCTGCAAAACTTGCCATAATTTCTATAAAGAAGACTAGGTATGGGGTTAATACAAGGTCCTCTTTTCGGGGGCGGCCGTTGGCCGCGCCTGTTTGTCGTTGTTTATCTGTGGGCGATGCCTGTGTTGGCGCAGGAACCGGACTATTCCCTGGTGGATTCTGCCAGTGCAGAAAATGGTAAAGTGTTATCTGCCGACGAACGCTGCCAGGAGTGCCATGGCGTTGATGGCAACATACACGCGAATAATGAAGCGGGTAAAATTCCCAAATTGGCCGGGCAACATCCTGCGTATTTATTAAAACAGTTTACGGATTTTCGCAGCGCTGCACGCCACCATGATTTTATGGCAATGATGGCGCGCACCGTCGACGATGAAACAGCAGCGGACATATTTGCACACTATGCTTCCCAGCCGGTAATGAAGGGCAGTGGGGCAGATAACAATTCTGCGGGAAAAAAACTGTACCTTGAGGGGGATAATTCGCGGCAGATACAGGCTTGTGCCAGTTGCCATGGTGTAGATGGCAAAGGGGTTGCTAAACACCAGTCTTCGCCAATAGCAGGATTAGCTGCGGAACTTATCCCCATCATCGGTGGTCAGGATTGGCATTATCTGGATCAGCAGTTGCGCGACTGGCGCAATGGCGAGCGCGCTAACAGCGCCGATGGCATCATGAATAAAGTCACCGCGAAATTGCGCGATGATGAAATCAAAGCGTTAACCGATTATATTTCATCTCTTTAACCCGCTTTCACATCTTAAACCTTTAACGGAAGTAACTTATGAAACGTCTATTAACCCTGGGTGTACTGGCAGGTCTGTCTATGAGTCTTATCAATCCCGCATTTGCCGCCTTGAAGGAGGGCGATAAGGCTCCGGTGTTTAATCTGGAAGCTTCACTCGCTGGTAAACCATTTCAATTCTCCCTGGCGGAAAGTCTTAAGAAAGGCCCGGTAGTGGTTTATTTTTACCCTTCAGCCTATACCGGCGGCTGCAATATCCAGGCGCATACTTTTTCTGTGAACAGCGAAGAATTTGCCGCTGCAGGTGCGACGGTTATTGGCGTTTCCCTCGATAGTATTGAACGCCTCAATGATTTTTCTGCTGATCCGGAATACTGCGCAGGAAAGTTTGCGGTAGGTTCTGATGTGGGCGGCAAAGTCGCTCGCGCATTTGAATTAAATGTGCGTGAAGCGGCTCCTGGAAAATTGGATTCGCGCGGTAAGGAAATTGATCACGGTTTTGCCGAACGCACCACTTTCATTATCACGCCCGACGGAAAAATTGCGGCCACTATTGGCGGAATTACTCCTGCTGAAAATGTAAAAGCTGCCTTGGAAAAAGTTAAACAGTTGAAAGCGAGTTAATCCGCAAGAAGGCCAAAGGGCCTTCTCTGCAAACTAATTGTGTAACTGACAGGGATGTTAAATTTATTTGCTTTGATGCGCTTGCGCCTATTAAGCGGTTGCCTCAAATGCCCCGCGCAAATCGACCCCTACTGATTCAAGTCGCGCAACAATTTCCATGTGCAAAGGCACTCCATCAAGTAAATTCAGTTGACGGACTTGCCAGCCGCGCTCGCCAGGATCATTAAAGGGAGTTGCTTCGGTTTTTAAATAATCCAGGAAGTACCGTACCCTTTGGCGAAATACGTGCAATTCGATAAATGCATTCACGTTCAATGCAATAAAAATTTTGGTGGCGTTAGGGTCAATGCCACTCTGGTCACCCGCTAATAATTGTTGGGTAAACGCCGCACCCGCAAGCGCTGCAGTCAGCAGTTCAATCATTACCGCAAGCCCAGCACCCTTGTGTTCACCCATAGGCAACACTGCTCCGGCGAGAATGGCAGAGGCATCGCTAGTGCGATTCCCCAGTGCATCGATTCCCCAATTATCCGGCAGTGCTTTGCCTTCGCGTAACCAGGTTCCCACTTTTCCCACTGCAGCCTGGCTCATTGCCATATCCAGCACAATAGGTTCACTGGCGTTGATTCCGGGTATGCCTATAGCAAGCGGATTGTTTCCAATCACTGCCTTGCGTGCACCGCCAATTGCCATACTCGGAATGGCATTGGTGGTGCAAATACCGATGAAACCTTCTTGTGCTGCACGGCTAGCGTAAGCGTGCGCTCGTCCCCAGTGAGTAGTGCGTTTGGCGAGGCAAATGCCCACGCCAAATTGCTGCGCGCGCATTTTTGCCTGCTCCATTGCGTGAGTGGCTGCGTATCTGCCCGGACCGTTGCCACAATCCAAAACACAAATTGCTCCCAATTCGCGTTCTACAGAAAAAACCGGAGACGTTTTTACCCGGCCATCCTCCAAGGCCGATAACAACCCTGGCAGCATACGCACACCGTGTGAGGCAACCTCCTGTAAATCTGCCTCCGCCATAATGCTCGCTTCTACTACGGCTTGTTGGTAGGGAATTCCCGCCTCCTGCAGGCGTTGTGCAATGCGTTGACAAAGGGTGCCATAAGCAATTCTGAGAACATCTGCCATAGTTTTTCCATGTAATTATTAAGTTGATCATCTATTCAAAATAGAAAATCGCGGTCTTGCTGCACAAGACCGCGATTTTTATTTCATCCCTGAAGGTTGCAAGGGATCAGCTTGGAGTTCCAATCGTTGCAATATTCTCACCTGAGAATTCTTAGTTAAACATTAGTTACGGATCATTGGCACAGTCTGCTTCCAGTGATCAGTTTGCGTTTAGAACTTACCTGTGACCGCTACCCCGAACCAGCGTGGATAAGGCCAGGGCGCGTAGCTGGTCCAGCCTTCTTCGTGGGTTCTATCATCAAATGCATTTTTCACGATCAAGCTCACATCCAGATTGCCATCCAGTGTACCTATACCGATAGCAGCATCAGTACGTGAACCGCTTGGGAAATAACTGTACTCAGACAAGTCATCCGCGTTGAGGTAATCGCTCCAGTAAGCGGTGTTGAAACTGGTGTGGAATTCCGCCGCTGAGAAAACCGGTACACGATATTCAACACCCAGATTTACTGTCCATTTCGACGCGCCGGGTAAATTCTTTCCGGTTTGGTCAACAAAAGGTTCTGTGAGGTAGGTCAGCTCCGCTGGCTTGGGCGAATTTTTAAAGTCTTTGTAATAGGCATCGTTATAAGCACCACTAAAACGAATGCTGATATTTTCAATACCGCTGTAGATACCATCGAATTCCAATCCTTCGACGCGCACTTTATTTACGTTGCCCTGAGCAGTGGTGTAGGCCGTTGGGTTAGCGATGCCGTTGTTGATATTGTCCTGGGTTTGCCATTCATCGACTACGCGAATTGCCTGTTGGTAGTCATCGATGTCCATTGCGAAAATATTGGCGTTCAAGGTTAACGTATCTTCAAATAAAAATGTCTTTAATCCCAGTTCGTAAGAGTTGGTCGTTTCCGGTTTTACGTTGGCCGTTTCACCATTGATATTAAATGCAGTACCGGATTTTTCACCGTATTGCCAGCTGACGTAACCTCTCACTGTTTCGGTGAATTCGTAACTCTGGCTCAGGAAACCGGTGTAAAGGGTATCATCGTAGTTGCTTTCTATCAGCGGGATTAACTGGCCTATTTGGCTCGCACGTAATGATTTTGCAGCTGCAACCTGGTTTTTCTGCGCAGTGGTCAGGCTTTGGTAAGCGGCTCCCGGCGTAGCGCTAGCGGCTACGCCGTAATATTCATAGGCAACAGAATCTGCGAGTTGTTTTTGTTCCGCGGTATTGCTGGTATCAAATTGTGCAGTATTAAAGCCCCCCAAATTGTAACCGCGAACTTCTACGGGGTTAAACGCGCCGCCAACACCGTTATTTTCCAAGACTATCTGGTCGGTGGTAGTGCGATCTTCCGAGCCTACGCGCAGTCCGACAGTCAGGGTTGCAGCTTCATGCCAGTGCCAATCGGCATTGCCGTAAATAGCATTGCTTTCGGTTTCCACCCAGGTGTCGCCGCGTTTACGACCGGAAGCGAGAGCGTCGTGCAACAGCGCTTTGCCCGCACCGCGATTAACACCGGCATTGCGCTCGAGGGTATTGTATTGCCCGGTGGTGGCGAACCATGCACCGGCGTCAGAACCCCAACCGGTTTTGGAAACAATATTATTTTCCGTTTGGAAGAAAATTATCCCACCGATGTAATCGAAGGTCTCATTTTTATCCGACTCAATACTGAATTCCTGGCTGTATTGTTTGAAATCAACACCGCCACCGCCATCCACACTGATATCAAAAGGTGTACCTTCATCGTTGCGCGCGTCAAAGGTGTAATTTCTCCATGCAGTGATAGAGTTGAATGTGTGGCTCTCAAAAGCGTAATCAATATTTAATGACGCCCCTTTATTGGAAACAGTTTGGCCCCTCACTTCATTGATATAAACAGTTTCATCTTCTTCATTGGCGATGTAATCGTCGTAGGTATAAACATTATTCAAACCAAAACTACGACCGACAAACCACCCACGCGCTGGCGTGTGTTGGCCGCTGGCATTCACAAAGCCGTCAAATTTTGCTTTAGCAGTAGTACCGGATGGGTCGGTGAGTGAACCATCTGCATAGCGTTCGGGTTGGGTGTGATAGAAAGTTAACCCATTTTGCAATTGCGCAGCGCGGGGCTCGATATCAACACTGAGCAACGCATTCAGATCCTCCGTCGGTGTCAGCAATAATTGCACGCGAGCGCTGGTGCGGTTTTTATTGTAAAGGCTGGTATTTTCGTCGAAACGGTTTTCATAGTAACCGCGTTGTTTATCGACAACAAACGAACCGCGCCATGCCAGCAAATCTTCAATAATCGCGCTGCCATAGGCACCTTTAACGATTACCGAATCGCGTTCACCATAAGCCACACTCAATTCACCTTCCGGTTCAAAGGTCGGTCTTTTAGTGGTGACATAGACCGCACCAGAACTGCCGCCTTTACCGCCCAGTGTGCCTTGCGGGCCGCGGAATGCCTCAACAGTTTCAATATCGTAGAAGTCGAAGTTGCCGAGTGCGGTTAGACCGAAGCTGACGCCATCCTGTATCACTAAAACGCTTGGGTCTTGCACCTCAGCAAAAGCGCGTTTACCTACACCGCGAATGGAAAGTGAGGCTCCGCGAGTATTGTTTTGGTTAAAGGTGACGTTAGCCAGGCGTTTAGACATGGCTTCATAATCGAGGCCGAGTTCGCGACCCAACGTTTCGCCGGAAATAATGGATTGCGAAAATGGTTGTTCATGGATAGTCGCTAATTTTTTCTCCACCACTTCGCGCACGCCAATAGTCACAAGCTCTTGCACATCTTCACTTCTTTTTCCGCCGGCACTGGTTGGCTCGGCTTCCAGGAGTTCATTAACATCCACTTCGCTTGGAGTTGGCTCCGCTGGAGCTTCAGCTTCCTGGGCATAGGTGGTGGTGGATCCTACAACAATAATTCCTGTTAATAACGCCGCTAGCGGGGTAATTTTAAATTTGTGTGCGGATAATTTTTTACTGCTTTTATTGCGGATGGAAAGCCTAACAGTCATCTCGTTCTCCAGAACTCATTAAATTGCATCGACAACTTGTAACAGCAAGCGTCATACCAATAAGTTCAATATTGTTGCTTTTCTATAAGAGTATGATTTCTATAGGGTTAATTTTTAATTTTTATTATTATTTTTAGATTAAGTAAAAATAATCTTTAGGGGCTTATTTGGTTAGATGTTAATTGATTAAATTCCAGCAGATTATGTTTTAATCAGGGCAGTAATATATTTTTATTTTCAATAAAACATTTTTGTTTAAAATAGAAATAAAAAATCGATATCGAAAAATTCCGATATCGATTTTTACAAACAAACTATATGGATTTATTTGCGAAATAAAATTTATCAGTTTTTCGCAATAGTGATAAAAGTATTCAGTTCCTCCAGCTTTGCCAAGCGTCCATGAAGCGGCGCTATCTGCACCACATCCAGTTTTAAACGCTTGATATTTTCATAGAGGTTTGCTGCAAACGGATTTACTGAAGTTTGTGCTGGTGCATTGGGTGGTGGTGGAGTAAAAGCGTCTGCCTCGATCAGGATTTTTTCAGCCGGTAAGTACACCAATGCAAAAGCGTCATTGTGACCATTATCTTTAATTTGATGTATTTCAATTTTGCGTTTGCCATCATCCAACACTAGTTTGTCGGTAAATGTTTGGAATTTTGCCGGCTTTTTGGATAAGGCAAGTTTGTCAGCATTGATAGTGCGCGGTTGTTTCCATGCGGCTTCATAAAAAGGTTTGTTCAGCTCATGAGTAACAATCGTTGCGCCTTCATCGACATAGGTGCGCAGACCGCCAGAGTGGTCAAAATGCTGGTGGCTGTTAATTAAATGCGTGATTTTTTTGTTGGGAATAAGTTCTTTGGCTTTGGCGATCACGGCCAAAGAGCGCTCTTCATTTTGCGGAGCTTCAACAATCACCACATGGTCTTTTTGTTCGATCGCGAGGCTGTGATGCGAGCCACCTTGCAAATAAAAAATGCCCGGTGCAAGTTCGGTGCTGGCAACAGTCACGGCGGGGGTTGGGTTACTTTTAACGGCATCAGGCACCGGGAAGTCGGCAGTCACATTTCCTTTCACCGAGGCAACATTCAGATCCAGCACCGGTGAGCCACCCTGGGTCTTTACAATGCGGGTAGGGAAGTTCACACCCTTGAAATCCTTATAGTTACTGTAGGTCACCTTGATAGGTGTATCGCCTAAGACCGGATTATCAATCCAGGTCTGCACACTTTCTACCTGACCTGATTTGTTAATAAGCCCCACATATTTGTTTTTCTTTACGGCAAATTCCACTTTGGTTGCATCGCCATCTTTACTCAGTACAGCGTTATTTTTTTGCGCTGCTTTTAAAAAGCCTTGTGGTGTAGTCCAGATTTCTGCCTGGCGCTCTTCTACTGCAGCGGCTTGGGGTTGCGCGACTGTCGGGGTTCCCACAGGTGAGCCCTGTGGTGCAGCCAAATTCCATGCAATTGGTCCATTTACATACTGATCAGGTTTTTGCTCGACGGGAGCAGGGCGTTTGCGATTGGGCTCAATAATTTGTTTACGTGTTTGTAATACATGGGCCGAGGCGGTTTCAAAATTGATTGAGGCCGTGTAGCTACTGACTTCAAACGCTGGCCATGCCGTACCTGGCGCTGGCGATTGGCCAAACTGGTACCAAGTTCCTGTGCCATTGATTTCCAGGGTTGAAATTTTATCCGAGCCTAATACTTTTACAGCTTGTGCCAATACATTTTCATCAGCTGCAAAAGCAGACGGTAAAGTGAAAGCAGTAAGTGTGAGTAAACCAATAGTGTAAAGCTGATTGCGATTTTTCATTGCGGTATTCCTTAGTGATGAAGTTAATCGCAGGTCATTCAGCAAGCGGTATACCAATATTTATTATTGTTGTTAGAGCTCTGCTGTTGCTTTGTAGTCAGCACGGTTTGCTGATAAATATTCAGCGCCTGCTATTTTCGGCACACTCAAACATCATTAACCACTCACTCAATAAAAGGCTGACTGCTCTAAAAGGGGCAGATAGATTGAGATAAAAGCAATCGCATGTATTTCTTGTTCATTATTAAGCAGAGATTTTGTTTTTTACGGCTGGCGCAGTATTTGCTTTTGTGGGAATTAGCAATCGCAATCAACTGAAGAGGCTTCTATGAACGCAAGGCAATTTATCTACGGTTTAGTCCTATCCGTGTCGTCTTTAACCGCTGTAAATACAACTGCGCATCATGCTTTTTCGGCTGAATTCGATGCAAACCAACCGATTGAGCTAAAGGGTGTTGTCACCAAGCTCGAGTTGGTCAATCCGCACAGCTGGCTCTATTTCGATGTTAAAAAAGCGGATGGTTCTGCAGAGAATTGGGGCTTTGAATTCGGCGCGCCTTTTAGTTTGAAGCAAAAAGGTTTAACTAAAGCGTCCCTGCCAATTGGGACTGAAGTCACTATCAAGGGTTATCGCGCAAAAAATGGATTGAATTTCGGTTACGCGGTAACGGCGGTGCTCGCTGATGGCCGGACTTTCACTACGGGCGGTGCTCCTGATGCACCAGCGAGCCAGGCTAAACCGCAATAACCATCTGTGCGACAAATGCAGGAGATACATTCTTGAGTAAACCTATTTATTTTTCGTTTCACTGGAAGTTTTATTTTTCGGTAGCGTTCTTATTGCTAGTGTCCCTGTTTGGTTTGCAGGCTTGCCAAAAAGCGCCTGCGGATAACAAGGGGCTATCTGCACCAGTTAATGATATTCCGCGTCTTGCTAGCGGAAAGCCGGATTTTTCCGGCATTTGGGAGGCAACAAGTGCGGCTGATTACGATTTGGAACCGCATTCAAACCGCAAGGATGCGCCGCCGGGCGCTGGAATTATTGAGGGGAAATATATTCCGTATCTACCCGAGGCCTTAGAGCAAAGGAAAAAGAATTTTGCCGCACGCGAAACACTTGACCCTGCTGTAAAGGGATACACCCTCGGCGTACCGCGCGGGATTTATTATCCCGAACCCTTCCAAATTTTCCAGCGCGAAAAAGATTTGATTATCGTTCATCAGTTTGGCCATTCGGTGCGGACTATTCACACCAACAATACTGACCACCCCAAGGATCCTTACGATTGGTGGCTGGGCGATTCGCGCGCTAAATGGGACGGCGATACACTGACGGTTGACGTAAAACATTTTAATGGCAAAACCTGGCTTGATCGCTCGGGTAATTATCACAGCGATAGCTTGCATGTTGTCGAGAAGTGGAAATTGATTGATGTTAATACGCTTGAATACACAGCAACGCTTGAGGACCCAAAGGTCTACAGTCGCCCCTGGACGTTGAGTGTGTTGCTGCATCGTCATCGCGAAAAAGATTTTCAGTTAATTGAAGATTATCGTTTCACACTTGAGTACGACGAACATTATCCACCACGTCCTCCCGTTCAGTAATTACTCGCTGTGTGGAAACAGGTAACGATAACTTTGAAATCTAGGTAGGCGAAAAATTTATGAGACACAAACTTGCTGAATGGGTAGCGGGTAGATCTGCTGTAGTTACGGGGATGATAACGCTGGGGTTAGTGGCGGCTGTGACTGCGCATAAGGTTAATGCACAGGGCGGTGGCATCCAGATTGAGCGCAGTTTTCCCGCGATTGAATCCGGAGATTGGACTGGGCCGCGCCTCGCTGACGGCCAACCGGATGTTGAAGGGCACTGGTCAAACACCATTGCCAACCACAATAATTTTACCGATCCACAAGGCGGTATTCCCAATGATCCTAATCCGCGTCCGGCCGATGCCGGTCCACGCGATACCCGTGCACCCAGTCGGGTGAGTGACCCTGCTGATGGCCAGGTTCCTTTGCAACCCTGGGCTTTGGCTAAAGTAAAAGAATTTCAGGTGGGCTTTCACGACCCGGTCAAACCTGAATACATTGAACCTCTCGCGCGCTGTGCACCTGGGGGTATTCCAAAATCGTTGTATTGGCACGGTTACGAAATCAGCCAGTATCCGGGTTATGTGCTGTTCCAGTTTAATTCGGGTACGCGCATTATCCATTTGGATAACAAGCCGCATTTGCCGGAAAATATTAAATTATGGAACGGTGATTCGCGCGGCCATTGGGAGGGTAATACCCTGGTGGTAGATGTGGCCAACCATAACGGTAAAGCGTTGTTTGGCCGCTCGGGGGAATTTATTAGCGAGAATGGGAAAATTCAGGAGCGCTATATTTTTAATAGCGACAAATCGCGTTACAACTATGTGGCGGTGATTACCGACCCGAGCGTTTATACCCGCCCCTTTACCGTCACTATTCCCGCGCGTCGCTACACCGATAAGGACACACCTAACGGTTGGCATTTTGAAGTGGAGCCTGCAACTCATGCAGGTGCAGATTTGATTCTTGAACATTATGAAAGGATCTGTGCTGAGAACAATGGCGGCTTTGGCATTACTGCGGCGCAAAAATAATAGCTGTTAATTTAAGGTACGCCAGGGATCGCATCTTTGGCGTGTCCCAGTGACTGCTAACCTGAACATCAATGACTGTTTGATTATCATCAGCCGGCATTCGTGTTAACTGTTCGAAAATAGCCAATAGCATTTTTGTTGTGATTATTTTTAAACATCGGTTCTTGTTGCTGTTTGGTTACTTGTATTTATTTATCAACGTGTTGCCAAATTGCGCTTGCCATTTTTTGATAAAAAATCAACAGAATGCGGCTTTTATGGCTTGTTTATTCTGGCCTGGTGTCTAAATTTGGCCAAAATTTGTGTTTATAAATCAATAGATAAAAAGGTTAAAAATAAACACAGCGCTTGGCGTGATGTTTGCTCTTCGGTGAATTACCTGACACATCTGATTAACGTAACGTTAATGGTTTTTCTAGCGGAGATATAAATGTTGCTTCCTTTCAAAAAAATTTTAGGTTTAATTGCCAGTGCGCTGGGGCTACTGACTGCCGCCACACCCGCGCTTGCCCACCACGCTTTTTCTGCGGAATTTGATGCGCAAAAGCCCTTTGAATTAACGGGTGTTGTGACCAAAGGCAAATGGGTAAACCCGCATAGTTGGGTTTATGTCGATGTCAAAGGTGCTGATGGCACTGTGACCAATTGGGGGTTTGAATTTGGTTCTCCCTTTGCGCTTAAGCAAAAGGGTTTAACCAAAGCCACGCTACCTGCTGGCACCGAGGTGACTGTAAAAGGTTACCTTGCGAAAGATGGCCAGACATTTGGCTACTCAACCAGCATCACCTTGCCCGATGGCCGCGTTTTCCAAACTGGCGGCGCGCAGGATGCACCGACAAAACCGGAAACCGCTGCCAACCCATAAGATCCCTAGGTCGCATACATCAATAATTCGTTGGAGATATTTTTTTGAATATTCGCTTCTATGGGCGCCCATCCGCTGCGCGCCAGCTTAAACAGGGCTTGGGAATTTTGCTCGGCTTACTCTTGTCTCTTGCAGTCTCCGCCAATGCGTTTGCTGCTGAGAAAATTCCGCGCCTGAACGGCAAACCGGATTTTTCTGGCATCTGGCAAACAACCAGCGCTGCGGATTATGACCTTGAACCTCATTCGCCACGTATTGATGCTCCACCCGGCCCCGGTGTTGTTGAAGGCGGTGAAATTCCTTACTTGCCACAAGCGCTGGCGCAGCGCAAAAAGAACTTTGCAGCGCGCAATACGGCTGATCCGCGGTTGAAAGGTTGGACGCTCGGTGTGCCGCGCGGTATTTATTATCCTGAGCCATTCCAGCTTTTCCAGCGCGAACGCGACATTACGATCTTGCATCAGTTTGGTCATTCAGTGCGTACCATCCACACCAACAACACCCAGCATCCCGATGATCCAAATGATTGGTGGCTCGGAGATTCGCGCGGAAAATGGGAGGGCGATACGCTCGTTGTGGATGTTAAACATTTCAACGATGAAACCTGGCTTGACCGCTCCGGTAATTATCACAGCGACGCATTGCATGTGGTGGAGCGCTGGAAGTTTCTGGATGCAAACACCATTGAATATCGAGCCACCATCAGCGATGAGAAAGTATTTAGTCGCCCTTGGGATATCAGTGTAATTTTGCATCGCCATCGCGAGCCGAATTTCCAACTGGTAGAGGATTATCGCTACACGCTCGACTACGACAAATATTATCCGTACCCGGCAGAGCGTGCGCCTGCTGCTCCGCAAACTGCCACGCCGAAGAAGTAGGTGTTCATTATGAATTTTCAGAAAAAGACATTGGCTAACTATTTAGCGCGCAGCCTGTTGGGGTTGTTGATCGCTGTACCTGTAATCGCCCTGGCTGCGGCGGCTGATACGCAGGACTTTGCTGCAGAGCGTGCGAAATATCCTAAATTTGAACGGGAAAAAACCGTTTATAAAGTTGCACAGGGCAAGTGGAAGGGCGCTCGTCTGGCAGATGGACAACCAGATGTGCAAGGGCAGTGGTCTAATACCATTTCCAATCATACTAACTTTACCGATCCACAGGGCGCCACTCCGGGCGAAAAGCCGCGCAATCCGCTTGGCCCACGCAGTGAGCGCGCACCCAGCCGGGTAGTTGACCCGGCCGATGGGCAAATTCCCTATCAACCTTGGGCGCGTGAATTACAACAGGAATATCTGAAAAATTTCAGTGACCCGGTCAAACCTGAATACATCGAGCCTTTGGCACGCTGCGCACCTGGTGGCCCATCCAAATCCTTTATCTGGCATGGCTACGAAATTCGTCAGTATCCAGGTTATGTGTTGTTTTTATTTGATTCAGGCTCGCGCCTGATCCAGATAGCTGACAAAAAAGATTTGGCAAAAAAACCGCATTTGCATGAAAAAATAAAATTGTGGAACGGCGACTCGCGCGGCTATTGGGAGGGCAACACTTTATTTGTCGAGGTGCGGAATAATAATTCCAAATCCCGCTTCGGCCGCACGGGCGAGTTTTCGGGAACTGAAACGATTATTCAGGAGCGGTTTGTTTTCGATAACAATGGCGAGCGCTATTCCTACCTGGCTACCTATACCGATCCCACAGTTTTCACTCGGCCCTGGACGCTGGAAATTCCTGCGCGGAGAGTAGAAAAATTTGCCGAGGATGGATGGAACAACCAATTGGGTATAGCTAAACACCATGGCAAGGAACTCATACTTGAACCCTACGAACAAATCTGCACGGAAAATAACGGCGGCTTTGGCGGTGGTGCAGCGATTGGCGGAGCCAGTGCAGCTATTCACTGATTATCATTAGGGTGGGGCGCTGGCTGTGGATTAATGCACAATTTGCACGCGCGAACTGATCGCAAGGCAACAGATTGTGTTTATCGGGTCACTGCAATAATCTTCTGCCGGCAGCGGCTGTTAGTTAAAGGCCAGCGCTACACCTGTGAATCGCTCGATTAAGCAACAATGCGATCACAAACTTGCGTGTGAACATTGGTAAATGCAATTGATTTGTTGTCGGCATATTACTTGCTATAAACGATTTGCGATAAAATTTTGCCTCGTTGTAATAGGTAATTCGGTAAGTTTTAAGTTGCAAAGTAATTGTAAAAATAAAGATTTTTACCGGTTAGCTTTATTAATAGTAAATAGGAGAAAATGGTTAATGACTCATGTAGCAAAAGTAGTTGTTTCGTTGAAATTGTTGGGTGCTGCGTTGTTAGTGTCAGCGAGCGCGGGTTTGTTTGCAGCCGATGAAGCTACAAAACCAGCCGCTGCACCGGCGGCAGGGCCTTCACCGGCAAAGCAAGCCATTGCTGTACGCAAGGCGGCGTTTACCCTGATCGCCAATAACTTCAAGCCAATCGGTGAGGTGTTGCAAGGCAAGGCAACCTACAATCAAGCCGAGATTGTTAAACGTGCAGAGCGCGTCGCTTTCCTGAGTTTGTTGTTGGATGGTACTTTCCCCGAGGATTCAAACCTGGGTGCTCCTGAAACCAAATCCAAACCAGAAATTTGGGCCAAAAAAGCAGACTTCGATAAGCAAATTAAAGAGTTCCAGGTAAACGCTGCTGCGCTTGCCCAAATTGCTGCGAAAGAATCTACCGCTTCCGATGCTTTTAAAAATGCTGCTAAAGCTGTAGCTGAAGGGTGCAAAGCTTGTCACGATCCTTACAAAGCAAAATAAAGTCAGTGTCAGCTCTTTAGTGTGGATTTGTTAGTCACATCTAGCGGAGCTGGAAGTAGGGTGATTGTAGTCCTGCAATATCGCTCTTGTTGTTGTCGCAACAGGGGCGATTTAGTTTAAACATATCAATTTTTACATAGGTTTCTGGCAAGGCTTGACTATGACTGAACCATTTCTTGAATCTGTAGAAAATACGGCTGCCCTCGACAGCCCCATCAATGACGAAAAATCCCACCTCAAAATATGGGATCTACCCACCCGCGTATTTCATTGGCTGTTAGTCATTTCTTTTGTTGCAGCCTATGTAACCAATTGGCTGGGCGTCAGCTATTTTACCTATCATCTATGGGCTGGCTATTTTGTCGTTATCCTTTTGGTGTTCAGGATTTTATGGGGTGTTGTCGGAACCCATCATGCCCAGTTTGTTAACTTTGTCCGGCACCCGCTTGAGAGTGTCAGGTATGCACTTCATCTCACTAAGGGCAAAGCCAAATCCTATCCAGGTCATAATCCGTTGGGCGCGTTGATGGTGCTGACCTTGCTGCTAGTGTTGTTACTGCAAGCGGTGACAGGATTATTTGCCAATGATGAAATATTGAATATTGGGCCGCTCTACGGTTATGTCTCCCATGAGCTGAGCCTGAAGTTGACTGGGGTGCATAAAGAATTGTTTTATTGGATTGCCGGTGCTGTGGCAATTCATATTGCAGCTGTACTTTTCTATGTGTTTATAAAACGCGAAAACCTGATTAAAGCCATGATCACCGGGAAAAAGCCTGCGCATGGTTTAAGCGAAGCAAAAACCATTGTGTCGTCGCGTATCTGGTTGGCTTTGGCCTTGATTGTCGTTATTTCTGCAATCCTCGCGTGGATAATCGTGGCTGCACCCGAAGCAAGTTTGGATTTGGGTTACTGATCTGCTTTCAAGTAGCGAACAAAAATAACGGCGGATTTTTTAAGTCCGCCGTTTTTATTTGGGTGCATTTTCTGATTAAGGTTTAGGTAATCACCAACTGGCTCCGCTCCAATAAAAGCTCGCCTTCTTTAAAAAGACGCGATTCATGTTCGCCGTAAACCTTCCAATTTTCATTCACCGTTAACGGTTTAGTGGCGATCAGGATAACCTTGTCCTCACTGGTTGTATGTTGGCTTAAGTCCAGCGATAAATCCTTGTCAATCAGGGTTACGGTGGTAAACGGGTATTTACGCTCTACGTAGGCAAGGCTCGTCGAGCAATAGGTATACAACCATTCACCATTAGACAGAATGATATTGAAAGTGCCGTAGGTTGCTATTTCGCGGCTGAGTTTATCCAGTACGGCAAAGAGCTCGGTAGCATCCGTGGTTCCTGTCGGTATTTCCTGTTCCAACTGTTGGAGCAGGTAGCAAAACGCCAGCTCGCTGTCGGTTTCACCTTGGGGTTTAAATTGCCCGGGGAGTGCAGGGTTAAAATTTTTTAAATCACCATTGTGGCAAAACACCCATTCGCTTTTCCAAAGGTTGCGGCGGAAGGGATGGCAGTTGCTCAGTTTCACTTCGCCAACGGTAGCTTTACGGATATGCGCGAGTATGGTTTTGGATTTTATATCAGCGCGATGCACCTGCTCAGCCAGTTTTGACTGGGCGGCGGGTTCATGATCCACAAATACTTCGACGCTGTCATCGTTGAAGAAAGCAATGCCCCAGCCGTCTTTATGTTCATCAGTTAAACCACCGCGCGCGCGAAACCCTTCAAAAGAAAAGCCTATGCTCGTCGGTTTTTTACAACTCATTCCCAATAACTGGCACATGCTAACTTCAATCACTCATTCATTAGGAAATTGCCGCTTGCGGCAACAGGGGGTTATCGTCGGTATTAAATAAGTAGCCGTGCAGCCTGCTGCCGGTATGTGCATCTAGCCCAGGTTTTTTAGCGACGAGAATGCGTAAGCTCGGATCAAATGCGGCCGGCAGCGGAGTGTCAGCAAGCTGTGCAGTCAATGCTGGGTGATCAGCAAAAATAATGTCCGGTATCAATCCGAGATCGAGTAACAGTTCAAGTTCGCGCACGTCGCTCAGTTGGATTCCGATTTTATAACCGCGCTGGCGATAGCTGGCCAGCGCTTGTCGAAAGTGCGGCAGCGTCGCTTTGTCTAATAAGCGGGTATGCAACAACACGCGCTCGGGGCCGAGTCCGCAATCACTCAATATTTTTTCAAATGTTTTGCCGTGTTCACTCACCACGCTGATGATGTGACGCGGTTGTACATGTAACGATAATAGATCTTTGCGGCCATCAAATTGCTGCAAATAATTTAAAGAGTGAAGTGTGCGCACCAACCGATCCAAATGAATAATTTGATCAGTGCTATCCAGCGAATTAAAAATACTATCAATATTAAGTGAGTTTCCGGTTGCGGAGCGGACTAATAGATCGCTGTTGTAACCTATTAGATTGTCATCGGCAAATGTGTGGATTGGCTGGAATTTGCTTCCCAGTATCAGATTGCCAAAGCGTCCCCAATAGCTATTGTCCGCTTTAAAAAATCCGGTTTTAGGTAATGCGCGGGTACGCGCATGCGCCTGCAACTGGTCATTAAAATAGTTCATTAATTCTGTAAGCGGCATGTCGCAATCTTGCATCCATATAAAAATTAAGCGGTTAAGGCTTGCCATCTTAGAGATGCAAGCAAGCTTAATAAAATAATAAATTATTCTCAGCTTATAACGTGGATGCCTCGCTTCAGTGATTATAAGGATATACAGATATATTCTTTCCAATTGTCTATAGCCATCACTATATTTGCGCTCGACGCCATTTTTAAAACCAAAAAAGACGACAAGTGTTGATAAACAAACACCTAAGGATGCGAGGATTTCCTATGACGGTTATTCAATTAAATACGATTAGCACACCCGGTTTGGACGTTGAGCTGCCGGAGGTATTGCGTGTAGCAAACCAACAGGCTCAAGCCGAAGGCTTGGCCTATGCCGGTATTGTTGCGCCGGATGATGCCTGGAAATTATTTATTAACGGCCAGGCCCATTTAGTCGATGTGCGCGCAGTTGAGGAGCGTAAGTTTGTTGGCCATGTGCCCAACACTTTGCATGTTGCCTGGCAGGTCGGGCCTGCATTGATTAAAAATCCGCGCTTCCTGCGCGAGTTGGAAAACAAGTTACCTAAAGATGCGGTGATCTTGTTGCTATGCAGAAGTGGTAAACGTTCAGCGGCAGCGGCAACCAGCGCAACAGCCGCTGGTTTTAAGCATGTGTTTAATGTGCGCGAAGGTTTTGAAGGGGATTTGGATGATCGGCAACAGCGCGGCGCTAGCGGCGGCTGGCGTCAACGTGGATTGCCTTGGGTGCAGGATTGAGTTGCATGCCTATCAGTTGCATGCCTATCAATTGCAAACTTATCTATTTCAAGCCCAGGGCAAGATTAATTAGCGCATCCGACGCGTTGGTTAAATTGAATTCAGGACAATGAGCAGTTCAAGAGAATAACAATGACCATCAAAATCAGTAATGAACATGACCTCTCTCCGCACAGTGTAGCCAATTGGGAGCTGGATAAAATCGTGCAGGAATTGCGTAATGCCCGCAATGACTGGCGTAGTCTGCGCGGCCGTACGCGAGAGCCTGGCCTGCGTGAATTGCCATCGCGCGATGTACTTCAGCAAATTATCCAGGAACTTTGTGGAGCGCTTTTTCCTATGCGCTTGGGGCCGCAGGACTTGCGCGAGGAGAGCGAAGATTATTATGTGGGCCACACGTTGGATGCTGCGTTAAATCAGTTATTGCAGCAAGTGCATTTGGAGTTGGTCTACGCTGCGCGTCAACAAGGTGTTAGCAGTAGCGCGCGATTCAAAACAGACGCCAATAATATTGTACGTCTCTTCGCGGCTGCCTTGCCTAATTTGCGACGTATCCTTGATGTTGATATCCAAGCTGCTTACCAGGGCGATCCTGCTGCTCGCAGTGTGGATGAAGTTCTATTGTGCTACCCCGGCGTGCTCGCAATTATCCACCACCGTTTAGCGCATACCCTGTATCAATTAGGTGTTCCTTTGCTTGCGCGCATTGTCGCGGAATTGGCGCATTCACTTACAGGCATTGATATTCATCCGGGAGCAGAAATTGGCAGCGGATTTTTTATCGATCACGGTACCGGTGTCGTTATAGGTGAGACGGCAGTGATTGGCGAGCGCGTGCGTATTTATCAAGCCGTCACTCTCGGTGCAAAAACATTTCCTACTGACGAAAAAGGCAATTTACAAAAAGGCCTGCCGCGGCATCCCATTGTGGAAGATGAAGTAGTGATTTACGCAGGCGCCACTGTGCTCGGGCGGATCACCATTGGTAAAGGCTCCACAATTGGCGGCAACGTGTGGTTGACCCGCAGTGTGCCCGCCGGCAGCAGTATCACCCAGGCAAGTTCCCGCAATTTATTGCCCCAAGGAGAAAATGTATGAGTATTACGATTCACTTTGGGCGCGTGGTAAGGCAACTACGTGAAGAGCATCGCTACTCACAAGAGGCGCTTGCTGATCGCGCTGCACTTAACCGGACTTATTTGGGGGAGGTCGAGCGGGGAGTAGCAGTGCCTTCGCTTTCCACCATTGCCAAAATTGCATCAGCGTTAAATCTGTCAGCATCTGAATTAATCGCACACAGTGAGCGGCAACAAAAATTGATCATCCCGGAGCAAGGCAATCCGCTATTAAAAACTGTTGTTTAGGCAACAGCTTTGTTAAATGTTTTATAAATTCTTTTGATGGCTATAGCAGGTTGAGCGCACCTTAGAACGATGCGATCTTAGCTTAGCGTTTTTTCTTATATGTTTTTTCTCCCCCACTGAATTACTCATCATTGCAGTTAAAAATTTAAGGAGTCTTGGAAATGTCCACCGAAAATGAAGTTCAATCAGCGCTTGGCGATAATGCTGCGCGGCAGCTAGCCAACGCTACCAAGACTACGCCCCAGTTATCGATTATTTCACCGCGTTGGCTGGTTCACTTTTTACAGTGGGTTCCAGTTGAGGCAGGTATCTTCCGTTTGAACCGGGTTAAAAATCCACGCCAGGTAACTGTGACCTGTTCCCAGCGCGATGAATCCGAAATTAAACCCACTTATGTTGACTATGATGATAAGCCGCGTGAATATTTTTTAAATGCAGTGACCAGTGTTGTTGATGTACACACGCGTGTCTCGGATTTGTACAACAGCCCGCATGACCAAATTAAAGAACAATTGCGCCTGACTATTGAAACTATTAAAGAGCGTCAGGAAAGTGAGTTGATCAACAATCCGGAATACGGTTTGTTAGCAAATGTCGATGAAACCCAGCGTATTTCCACCCTTACTGGTGCACCAACTCCGGATGATATGGATGAATTGTTGGTAAAAGTCTGGAAAGAGCCGGGCTTTTTCCTCGCCCATCCTTTGGCGATTGCTGCCTTTGGCCGTGAGTGCACTCGCCGTGGCGTACCACCACCAACAGTCAGTTTATTTGGTTCACAATTTATTACCTGGCGCGGCGTGCCGTTGATTCCATCGGACAAGTTACCGATTGATGAAGATGGCAAAACTAAAATTTTATTGATCCGTGTCGGTGAAAAGCGCCAAGGTGTCGTAGGGCTTTACCAACCAGGCCTTGCTGGCCAACAAAGCCCCGGTTTATCCGTGCGCTTTATGGGAATCGGCCGCAATGCTATCGCGTCCTACTTGATCTCACTCTATTGCTCGCTAGCAGTTCTCACTGAAGATGCAGTGGCAGTATTGGACGATGTTGAAGTAGGTAAGTATCACGACTATCCGGATACTTATAAGCAGTAATGATACGCGTTTGCCTGTCGTCTAATGGAATTCACAATTGATAGTAACTCGCTGCGCACGAACATTTGTGTGCAGCGAGTTAGCGAACACTATAAAGAGTGCTGATATGTCCGAGCATCCAGGCTTGCCTGACCTCCAATCTCTCGCCGCTATGGCCAATGAAATATTTCAGTCGCTGCCAACAGCAGCACTGCCAATTGTGTCCGGTTTGCAGCCTAATATTCCTGCTGCCGGTTTTGCAAACGGCCAGCAGCGCCCGCAGCTTGGCCGCACCAGCGAGACGCCGTCTTTTACTTCGCCGACACTTGAGCAGCATAGCGCAGCAGTTCCGGCACCGACTTATTATTTTGCTGACAACGCGAGCAATTATCCGCTCGCCAACTTGCAGCTTGATCAATTGACAGGGCAAGTTTCTCCACATGCATTTGGGTTACCGGATGAAAATGATTTGCGCGATTTATTGGCGGATAATCGTTTTATAACATCGGCGCCGGCTAAACCACAAAGTGGTGCTGCACTGAAACCGATGCATCACCTGGAATCAAGCGCTGGTGATTACCATCACCCACAAGTGGGTTCGGATCGCGTATCGCCGTCCGCATCACATTTACCCGGCGAACCGGATATCCAGCAATTGCTTGCGGCTGAATTTCGTTTCAGAAAATTTGATGCTCCGGCTCCTGCATCTAGCCCCGCGCCGGATTCGCGCTTTTATTTTCTCGACTCAGGCGTGCAACCGGTATTTGGTAATACGCCCAAACAGGCGCAGTTTGCTGCGGAAAACAGTGGGTTTGACATACAGGCAATTCGTCGCGATTTTCCAATTCTGGCTGAGCGTGTTAACGGCAAACCTTTGGTGTGGTTCGACAACGCCGCGACTACGCAAAAGCCAAAAAGTGTTATTGAGCGGGTAAGTTATTTTTACGAGCACGAAAATTCTAATATTCATCGCGCTGCCCACGAACTGGCTGCTCGCGCTACCGATGCCTATGAAGGTGCTCGCAATAAAGTTGCAAGATTTATCGGTGCCAGATCACCGGATGACATTATTTTTGTGCGTGGTGCAACTGAAGGTATTAATTTATTGGCCAATACTTTTGGTCAACAACAGGTGGGTGAGGGCGATGAAATTATCGTCTCGCAACTGGAACATCATGCCAATATTGTGCCCTGGTATATGTTGGCCAAGCGTGTGGGTGCAACACTGCGT
>DATIDX010000112.1:0-21524 GCA_035456025.1 Cellvibrio sp.
ACTTTGCTGGTAGTCGTACCGCCCTTGCCGTCGCTGATAGTGACGGTGAAGGTATCGCTGCCGGTGTAGTTGGCGGCGGGTTTGAAGACAAACGCGCCGGTGGTTTGATCCACAAGCACAGTGCCGTTGGTCGGTGCCGTAGTGACGGTGTACGACAAGGTATCGTTATCCAGATCGGTCGCCGTGATCTGGCCAGCTAAATCGGTGTCTTCCGCCGTGGTCAGGATCTGGTCGCTGCTGGTCGGGGCATCGTTCGCCGGTGTTATACCGATGGTCACTTTACTGGTAGTCGTACCGCCCTTGCCGTCGCTGATGGTGACGGTGAAGGTATCGCTGCCGGTGTAGTTGGCGGCGGGTTTGAAGACAAACGCGCCGGTGGTTTGATCCACAAGCACAGTGCCGTTGGTCGGTGCCGTAGTGACGGTGTACGACAAGCTATCGTTATCCAGATCGGTCGCCGTGATCTGGCCAGCTAAATCGGTGTCTTCCGCCGTGGTCAGGATCTGGTCACTGCTGGTCGGGGCGTCGTTAACCGGTGTTATACCGATGGTCACTTTGCTGGTAGTCGTACCGCCCTTGCCGTCGCTGATGGTGACGATAAAAGCATCGCTGCCGTTGTAGTCGGCGTTGGGCGTAAACACGAAAGCGCCGGTGGCAGCATTCAAGGTTACTGAACCATTAGCTGGCTGGCCGGATAAGCCGTATACCAGGGTATCACCTTCGATATCTTGCGCCTGAATCTGGCCAGAAACAGACACATCTTCATCGGTAGCCAAACTGATATCGGCGCTGGTGGGCGCATCATTAACCGGGGCTATATTAAGTGTGACGGTGGTGGTGGTTGAGTTGCCTCGACCATCGGTCACAGTCACTACGAAACTATCGGAGCCACTAAAGTTGGCCGCCGGGACAAAGCTAAATTGGCCGGTCACCGGGTCAAGCACCACAGCACCATTAACTGGCGGTATGGTGAGCGTAAAGCTGATGGCGCTGCCTTCCGGATCTTGCGCAATGATCTGGCCGTTCACGGTTTCGTCTTCATCAGCGGAAAGCGTCTGATCGGTAACAACCGGCGCTTTATTTGCGTATCCGCTCTGAGTAGTGGTCGGCGCCTGCTCTAGCGGAGCCGCCTCGGTATAGGTAAATGATTGCGGATCGGTAGTTTCGATCAGGCGGGTCAATTGCACAAAATTATGCCCTTCACCCCCACTGCCGCCAGTGTCACCCGCCGCCGTTTCTTCCAGCTCTTCTAACAGGTCGCCACCCTGTTCGAGCACAGTCAATGCCTCTCGCACACTCGCGTCACTGAGTAACGCCTCGTCACTTCCCGTCGCTGTGTCGGCGAGCAAATCGCGGCTCATACCGACATGCAACCCCCCGTTAATCACCAGGGGATCTGCGTTACCCACATCTAATTCGACACGGGCGGCCTGCGCTGTTATCAGAATATCGTCTTCATTAATGATGCTACCAACCGTTAGCGGGCGCATATTCCCGTCTGGACCTTTGGCCCAGGCTTGACCCTTAAGAAACGCAACCTTGGCAATAGCATTACTCATAAACGACTCCAAGCGGATTTTAAACGTGATGCAACTCACAAATTGAGTGCGATGACGAGAGTGTAGTCAGTGACGAAAATTGCGCCATTGGACTGAAGGACAATAAGCAGGAATCTTTTAGTTGTTTAAAAGAATAAAGAATAGAGTGCGCGGATTTTTGAGGAAATTGATTTAAGCGCCATTCTTATTGGAAAACAGCAACACCAACTGCAAACGGTCACGCACTCGCAGCTTTTCAAACACAGCTCCAAGGTGGGCTTTTACAGTGCGCTCGGTGATATTGAGATCACGTGCGACTTCTTTATTGGTCTTGCCGGCTGCAACCAACTCAGCAACAGCCTTCTCGCGACTGGTCAATTGCGACAAGTCGGCAAGCGGAGCTTCCTGCGCAGGCAGGATCCGTGCGGTCGCCAGTACCAATTGCCGCATCAAGTCTGCCCCCAACCACATCCCGCCTGCGGCAATCACTTGTGCCACTTGGTCAAGTACCTGTGGAATAGCGAGATAGTGAACATAACCCAAAGCGCCCGCCTCCAATGCCTGACGCGCCTCATGCGGATTTTCCAGCGCTGTCATCGCCACGACTTTTGCCCCCAACGCGTTGAAGCCCTGGATTTGCATGAAACTCAAGTCATCGCGCAGCAGCAGCCACACAACATCGCCAGGATTTGTAACCGGAGCTTTAGTGCAAATTTGCGCCGCAGGAAACGCTTGCAACCAGCGTGGCGAATCGATATCAGCAGGGGAAATAAAGAGGTGTTGAGTCATCGTTCAGTCATGGCATTTTGCTGGGCGCGCAGCACCGGTTTTAACAGGTAGGCGAGAACCGTTTTCTTGCCAGTGAGGATATCCACCTGCGTCATCATGCCCGGCATAATCGGCAGAGTTGGATCAAAACCCGCGCGCTCAGTACGCACACGCACGATGTAAAAAGTGCGCTCTTTTTCATCGGTAATCGTATCGGGGCTGATGTGCTCAACCTTGCCCTTCAAACCACCATAAACAACAAAATCGTAAGCAGTGAATTTCACGATGGCTTCCAGCCCCGGATGCAAAAACGCAATATCCTTAGGCGATACTTTTGCTTCCACTAATAGCTGATCATCCAGCGGCACCATTTCAACCACTTCATGGCCGGGCTGCACTACCCCGCCAACCGTATTGGTAAAAACGCGCTGCACTGTTCCGCGCACCGGCGAACGAATTTCTGCGTATTTGATTTTATCGGCAAGGCCAGTACTGGTTTCCGATAGCGATGAAATTTTACTGAGCACTTCGGACAATTCATTGCGCCACTTATTGCTGGCGAGTAATTCAGTCTCGCGCAATTTTCCCTCAGCTTCCTGCACCGCCAGTACCAGGCGCGACTCCTGCGATACGGCCTGCTCGCGCTCACCGCGCGCATTGGATACTTCACCTTCCAAACGCAGGATTTCCACTTCTGAAATCGCTCCGCTGGCAAGTAAAGGTTTAGTGACTTTCAGTTCTTGCGAAGCCAATTCGAGTGCACGCGTAACCTGCATCAGCTTCGCGCGCACCTCATTCAATTCTTCCGAACGCTGATCCAACTGGCTGCGCGCAATGCTGATCTGCTCGTCCAATTCCTTACGGTTGGATTCATACAAATTGCGCTCGTGATTCACTATATCGGGTCCGTCTTTTACCAGATCATCGGCAAATACCAGCGGTGTATTTGCCGTCAGCGCCTGCAAGCGCGCTGCACGAGCCTGCAGCGCGACATATTCCGCACGATTTTCGCGGAAGGTGGAAATAAAACGCGTGGGGTCAATGCGCAATAACAACTCGCCTTTTTCTACTACCTGCCCTTCGCGCACCAATACTTCTTGCACAACGCCGCCGTCAAATGACTGGATCACTTGCAGTTGCGATGACGGAATAACCTTGCCTTCGCCGCGCGCAACTTCATCCAGCGGCGCAAACGCGGCCCACACCAGCAAAAGAAAAATAATCAATGCAATCACCCGCAGCAGCGCCCGGGCGCGCACGGGTTCCTGTTGCAGCTTCGCCCAGTCGGAATCTGTCACCCAATCTTTAGGTTGTTCATGCAAAGGGTCGAGCCAACGGGCGTAGGCTTTATCAATATAGCGGGTCGCGGGAATTCCCAATTTATCCAGCCAGCGACCGATGCGTTCAAACCAGATTTTGTCGCGCGATGCAGTCATCAGGACGCCCTCCCGATTCTGCCTTGGCGCAGGGCTTCCACCACTTGTTCTTTTGGCCCGTCGGCCACAATCTTGCCAGCATCAATCACGATAATGCGATTGACCAATTCCAGTAGCGACGTTCGATGAGTAATGACGACCAGGGTTTTATGTTCGGCAAACTTCATCAGGTTACGTTTGAATTCTTCTTCGCTGGTGTGATCCATTGCACCTGTGGGCTCATCCATCAATAACATCGGCGGATCGCTTAGGAGCGCACGCGCAATGCTGACTGACTGCCGCTGCCCCCCGGAAAGCAATTGCCCCTGTTCTCCGACTGGCATAGCAAGTCCCATCGGATGTTGATTGACGAAATCGGTAAGCCCACTCAAGCGCACCGCTTCTATGATTTCATCGTCAGTGGCATGGGGCGCGCCCATGGCGATGTTGTCGCGCAGCGAACCAAAAAATAAATTTACATCCTGCGCTACATAACCAATATTCCTGCGCAACTCAGCCGGATCGAGTTGGCGAATATCGATAGCATCCAGCAACAGGTTACCCGCAACCGGATCGTATAAACCGGCGACTAATTTTTCGATAGTGGTTTTACCCGAACCGTTGCGCCCGAGAATCGCAACATGTTCACCGGGGTTAATTTTAAAACTCACATCGCGCAGCACTTCGCGTTCATCCTGCGGATATTTAAAGCTGACTTTTTTAAATTCGATTCCGCCTTGCAAACGCGGGCGGCTGATCCAGTTGGCATCAACAGGTCGCTCAACCGGTTTTTGCATAATCGCATCGAGCGCCGTGAGGGCGGTGGCAGCGCTGTGATACTGCATCAGCAGTCCCGCTGTCTGGCCTACAGGCCCCATGATGCGCGATGACAACATGTAGGCGGCAATCAATCCACCTTGGCTCAGGTTGCCGTCGATAATCTGATACACGCCGACAATCATGATGACTACCGAAACCGCCTGTTGTATCCACAGCGTGCTGGTACCCACCGAGCCGGAAAGCAAGCGCATTTTGACGCCCACACGCGACACCAGGAGTGTGGTTTTTTCCCACACAGCTTGCATGCGGCCCTCGGCACCCAGAGTTTTTACCGTCTCCAACGCACTCAAACTTTCTACTAATGTAGCGTTGCGCTGCGCCGATGCCTGCATAGAGTTTTCCGAGAGTAAATGCATTTTGTGTTGCACAGCGGCGGTGTAAATCATCACCAAGGCAACGCCAACCAAAATGGGAAATACCAATGGCCAGGAAATTAACACCACCACAATTAAAAACAGCAATACAAACGGCAAATCGACCAGCGCCAAAATAGTCGCCGAGGAAATAAAGCTGCGTACAGCTTCAAAGGATTGCAAGCCAGCCGTGAATGATCCGACCGACGCAGGTCGCTCGGATAATTTCATCCCCAAGACCCGCTCCATAATGCTGGCGGAGAGTGTTACATCAACTCGGCTCGCGGCGAGATCAACAAACCAGGCGCGCATCATGCGCAACACAAAATCAGCACTGATCGCAATCAACATCCCGATTGCTAACACCCAGAGAGTATCGGTGGCGTGGTTGGGCACTACCCGGTCGTATACGTTCATTACAAACAGGGGTGAAACCAATGCAAAAAAATTGATCAATAATGCGGTCAGTAATACATCGCGATACAAATATTTGTGCTCGGCAATAACACCCCAGAACCAATGCGCACCGCGATGTTTACTGTTAGTGGTTTTGCCGATCTCCGCAGTGCGTGCATCAAACCGCTCTTGCGGGCGCACGTAAATAGCACGCCCGGTATAGTTAACCTGCAAGCCCTCCAATGGCACATCTACAACTGCTTCCCCCAATTCAGGATAGAGAACCTGTGCAGAACCTGCATTCAAAGCCAGTAGCACGCAAGCCTGGTTATTTTTCAATAACAGGATGGCAGGAAATAACGCACTATTTAATTGAGGCAATTCGCGCTGGACGATTTTGCTGGTGAGCCCGCCGCGTTTTGCTGCGCGTGAAAATAATGATGGCGTTAATTGATGCGCCTCGAGCGGCAAGCCCGCAAGCAGCGCTTCGCGGGTGCTGGTAATTTGGTGCGCACGCGCGACCAGTAACAGACATTCCAACAGCGGGCCGCCGGTACTGGCTGCCAAGGAAATATCGGTGGAAAGCTGTACATCAAGGGTCATCAGGGCTCCGGGGCAAGCAGGTCAAACCGCCTTTCACTCGACGATCTGGTCAATAAAACCTTTGTAATATAGTTGGCCATTCCAACCCATGCAATTTGATTGCCGGGATCTGCCTATCGCACATAAAAAAACGCATCAAATCGCTTGAATTTGATGCGTTTTTCATCAGTTAAAAATTAGTGCTCGCCAGTTATTGGCTGCGTGTTACCGTAACATCAACGCGGCGGTTGGCGGCCTTCCCCGCAGGGGAATTATTGTCGGCAATGGGGCGCCCTGCACCAAAACCATCAACCGTCATCGGAATCGATTCCAAGCCATTCAACACAAAATAATCGCGAACACGCTGCGCACGCGCTTTTGATAAAGGGACGTTCAATGTGTCCGCACCGGAATTATCACTATGCCCCTCAATGCTGATCTGCACTACCTTAGGGGTCGCTTTAATATCGGCAATCAGTTGATCCAGTTTTTGCGTAGCGCCGGGTTTTAATTGCGAACTACCCACATCAAACAAAGTATCGCCTGCAAGCGGTGTCGATTCGCTGATTAAATCATCGCGTCCCATAGCGACCGGAGCAACATCCGGACATGCGGATTCGGAAATATTGAGTGAATCCTCCACTTTAGTGTCATGCAATATACCCAAACCATCGCGCACTATTCCCAGCGCCGGCAGCAGGCTGCCCATAGCGGCAAGCGAACGCGCATAGGCAATTTCCAGGTCACCATCGGCAATAATCAGCGCCCTGCTGGCTTGAAAATATTCGTTTTCGGCATCGAGCAAATCGAGCAAGGTACGCTGGCCGATATTAAATTGCTCCGCATAGGCTGAACGCACTTTATCGCTCGACAGGCGGTGTTGCTGCAAAGAAGCAAGCTGTTCGCGGATGCGCTGCGCGTCGTTGTAGGCGATCTGGGTGTTTTGACGCAAATCTACGCAAGCTTGGTCGCGCAAATCTTTAGCTTGATTCACTTCCTCAAGCGAACGGCGCACTGCGGCACGGTTGGCACCGCCGGCGTAGAGGTTATAGGTCAATGCCAATTCAACGGCACTTTCATCGCCATAATTATGGGGATCGGTGCGATTATCAAAACCATTTTGGTTCTGACTGGTCACCTGGCGCGCGCGCAATTCTGCTGTGGGGTAGTAACCCGAGCGCTCGATTTTTACTGCAGCCTGAGCTGCACTGATGTTTTTAATCGCCGCGTGGAAACCAGGATTACCCTTGTATGCAAGGGTTAGCGCCGAGCGAATATCATCCGGCAACTTTTGCTGCGCAAGTTCCATTTCTGCCAGATCTTCGGCGGGTAACTGACCCACTACACGCAAATAGCGCGCGGTGACATCGTGCAAGTTAGAAGCCTCAGTTAGCAAATTTGTTTCGGCCAAGGCCACACGGCCGGCAACCTGCTCCAGATCAACGCGACGACCAACACCTGATGATGCCCGCTCTTCAATCTGGACATAAACTTCGCGATGCTTTGTGTAATTGTCACGCGCCAGATTAACCAAATCGCGATTGCGCTTTACATCTTCGTAAGCGCGCACAGCTTCAAGCGCAGTAGTTTCCACTGTGTCTAATAACTCGTAATAACGCACCAGGCGCTCGCTATCAAACCGCTCTACTTCGCCAGAAGTACGAAAGCCATTGAACAAACTTTGGCTGAGGGTCAATTGCGCCTGTTCATTGGTGTAACTGGAGCGGCCATCGTAATCGCGGTTTGTTTTTCCGGTCGATGCACCTACATCTAATGTTGGTAAATAACCAGCTCGGGCGACCCGAACCTCATGAGTTGCAGCGCTGAATTCATGCCAGCTTGCCTGCACATCAGGATTGGACTCAATCGCTTGCAAGGCAGCCTCTTTCACATTGCTCGCCGCTGTTGTTTGCGCAACAACAGCCCCGCTCGCGAACGAGCAAAGGGACAAAAATAGTAATGCATGAGTAAGAGGCGCGAGACGAGTTAAAACAGATGAAGGATTAGTAAGAGAAAGTGCCATTAGAGATTTCCACATGAATTGCACGACATAACAAACATTTAAAATGGTTACCAATACCGCAACGGAAACAACAACATAAGCAAGAGAAAATTCGCTTTAAAGCTACAGACAAGCTATCAACCAAGACTAGTAGGTCGTTGCCGGTTATTCCGCCTGAATGATGTAAAAAGTGTAGAAAAAATCCTTTGCCGGGATTGGCCTTTACGCTACACGCCGGTCAATGCATAACGATTTGTGATAACGCGTCTTTTGGCACCAAAAACATCCAAACCAACGATTTAATCATAACCTATCGTCGCTTTATGCCACAACAACACTTATCTAATGGCCGTAAAAACCCTTTTTTTATTACTTTGCGCCTGAACAAAGAGCGAAATCAGCGTGAATTAAGCCTCTTTGCTATAAATGCTGATAACGAAATCCAAAGTATCTTGTAGCTGATCCGCCAATAAGGTTTCGTACAGCTCTGCAGTCAGTTTCCAGGCGAAGGGAGTCATAGCTAATAACGCAGCGCAATGATGCGCTTCATTAAGCCGCAATTCTTCAGTGAGTCGATGTTGTTCGACCAGGCTAAAACCGGTCGGCGCAACAAGCTGCTGATGCGAGCGCACCTCTTTATAAAGGCGCGAGCGCAGCCCGAGTAAATGATTTTCGCCGGGCGCCACTATAATTAATTTCCCGCCCGGTTTTATTACACGCCATAACTCGCTGTCTTTACTCGGAGCGTAGATTCGGGTGATTAGGTCGATGGATTCATCAAAAAACGGCAAATCAAAACTCGAAGAAACACAAAAAGTTAAACTACTGTTACCTTTTGCCGCCTTCGCCGCCATGCGCACTCCAGCCTTTGCGATATCAATACCAAATATCTGAGCATTGGGGAGCGCATCGGCAAACCCGCTAGTGAAATAGCCGTCGCCGCATCCGATGTCGAGTACGGCTTCGGCCGCTGCTGGCATTAACTCCTGCAATCGAGTTTTGAGTGAAGCAAAAAATCCGGCTTGCAAAAATAGCCTACGCGCCTGCAATTGCTCTTTGGCATCCCCCGGCTCAAGCGAATGTTTGTTCTGTACAGGCAGTAAATTGAAGTAACCTTCTTTCGCACGATCAAATTGATGTCGGTTTGCACAAGCTAGCCCTTGGGCATTTGACAGTAACGGATGGCGACACAGCGGACAGCGCAACTTTTTAATCATAACTTTTTATATTAACGAGCGAAGAGTAGAAAAATTAGCGCGCAGAATGACGGCTCACCCAAGATTTAGCAAGCCAAGACGTAACAGCGGAAACCTACAACTTATGACTCCATAAGTTGTAGGTTGTTGAAGGTTAATTAACTTTCTAGAGGTACTTCATAACGGTCGATAATGTCGCGCACCAAACCGCTGCGCACAATGTCTTCCCGTTCAAACTCATGTACGTACACATTCGCCAATCCATCAAGCAGGTTTACTGCATCTTCCAAACCATTAGGACCGCGAATATCGCTTTGTTTGATATCTCCATTAATAACAACCTTACAGTCTTCACCAATACGCGTAAGGAACATTTTCATTTGTGCCGGACTTGTATTTTGCGCCTCATCAAGAATCACAAAGGTTTTACTGTTAAAAGTTTTACCGCGCATAAATGCAAGCGGTGCTGCAACGATACGACCATGGCGCAAGCAATAATCGACGGTTCCGGCTCCGAGGCGCTCATTCAAAATATCGCGGAAAGCATCAATGTACACAGAAAATTTTTCATCGAGATCACCCGGTAAAAACCCAAGGTTTTCCCCCGACTCCACCGCCGGACGTGTAAGAATAATACGCTCGATACGGCCAGATTCCAGCGCCTCCGCTGCCAACGCGCCGGCACAATAACTTTTACCGGTACCGGCAGGGCCAATACCAAAAGTCAGCATGTGGCTATTGATAGCGTTGATATATTGCTGCTGGGATTTGTTTTTAGCGCGGAGTGGTTGGGGAGAGCGAGGGGGTGAGTAAGCTGTTTCGACTTGTTGCGAGCGGGATTTTATTTCGACAATGTTGTCATCACTTCGTTGATTCTTTCGCGATTTGTGTCGCGAAGAGGGATAGTTGGAATCATCATAGGAGTGGTGGTTTGCACTACGTCTGGCATGCGTTTTTCTTGCCATAAAGAATAATCCCCTTCAGGTCTGAGAATAATACGGGCAGTTTTACAAAAGCCCAGTATCGCGAAGTTACCCGAGAACGCAATTTTCTATGGATGATGGCTGTGCGGTTTACCTCCTTCATTAATAATTGAACGTCAATAGGTTTACTACATTTCAATCGCTAATTCAAAACAGTAAAACACATTCAATAAAACAGAATTTTATGACAGAAAGATGATGCTGGCTTATGCCAGAAAATTATTTAAATTTACTAGGTGACTTGAGAATAATTCGCCACCCTCATCCTGATACTAGGCTTATTTTAAAACAGGGTCAATGATCTGATTGAAATAAAATTGACATGCTTCGACCAACCTGAAGCAGCCCAATTTACTCGTCGCTCTCCTCGGTTTGTTTAGTAATTTTCTTTTTCGGCGGCGCGAAACCATCTATCGCCGCAGTGGTCTTAAGCGCTGTAGGTATACGGCGGTTACCGATATTTTTCTTATCTCGCTCACGCACCTTAACTTTCGGGGCATCAGCTTTTTTATCTTTTGTAGCCGTTTTCTTTTTCGAGCCGACTGCTTTACCTGACGACTTGGTTTTATCCGGCCCTTGGTACTTTCCTTTCAAACCCGGAAGGGTAATTGTTTCGAAGTTTGCCCCTAGATAACGCTCTATCCCCTTAGTGAGATTCCACTCTTTTTTATCTACCAGCGATACTGCCCTACCCTCGTTATCAGCACGACCAGTACGGCCAATACGATGTAAATACTCATCACCCGAATAAGCCATATCCATATTCACCACCAACTGCACACCGGGAATATCCAGGCCGCGAGCAGCCACATCAGTGGCCACTAATACGGTGGTTCTCCCTTGACGGAAATGATCCAGTGTAATTTTGCGCTGGTCTTGAGTGATATCACCATGCAAGGTACCTACGCGAAATTTGTTGTAGCGCAACAAATTATCTAACTGGGTAGCCTTAATTTTGGTATTAGTAAAAATAATTGCTTTTTCAAATGTCGACTTTTGCAGGAGTGCAATGAGTAGTTTTTCTTTGTGTTTGTAATCGTCAGCCAAAACCATTTGCTGGGTGATATCGTTAGGCTTTTCATCAATATAAATTTCCTGCGCCTCACCCAAAATGACCTGCTTGATCAGGTGACGCAGTCCTTTTTGCTCCATGGTCGCTGAAAATAGCAGCGTCTGCCGCTCAGCGCGGCAAGTTGAGGTGATTTTGAGTACGTCCTCGCTCAAGCCCATGTCGAGCATGCGATCAGCTTCATCCAATACCAAAAATTCCAGCCCAGAAAATTCGGTCGATTTATGGGCGACATGCTCGGCCAAGCGCCCCGGGGTTCCCACCACAATTTCCGGATTCTTGCGCAGCATTGCCTTCTGGTACTTTAACTCCTCGCCACCACAGACCATGCCCACTTTCAGGCCCGTGAACTTGAGAAGTTGTTCTGCATTTTTCACTATCTGGCGGGCCAGCTCGCGGGTCGGGCTCAAAATAAGGATACGTGTCGAACTCGGATTTACCGCTGGTTTGGCCAGAATCGCTTGGATTGCAGGCAATAAAAACGCCGCCGTTTTGCCGCTGCCAGTTTTGGAACTGACAATGAGATTTTGACCCGCCACCGCCGCCGGAATCGCCTTGAGCTGAACCGGAGTGGGCTGTTCGTAACCCAATACATCAATTGCTTTGCGCAATTGGCTATCGCTAATCAGGTCGTGAAAAACGGGCTGAGTCATTAAGAACCTCGATAATCAGTAAAAAAGATGGGTTTTACCCGCAAAAGGCCGCGCAATCTACGCAGGGCTGGACAAATTATCAACCAAAACCCGCTAAAATGCCGGCCTTTGAACGAACCCGAGCAAGTCTATGCGCATTATGTTGGCCCCGATGGAGGGCGTTGTCGAACACCATGTACGCGACATACTATCGCGTATTGGTGGTTTGGATGGTTGTGTGACCGAGTTTATCCGCGTTACCGACCAAAAGCTGCCCTATAAGGTCTTTTATAAGTTCGCCCAGGAACTGGAAAGTGGCTGCAAAACCCCTAACGGCACCCCGGTACGCGTGCAACTACTCGGAAGCAAACCCGAGCCCATGGCAATCAATGCCTTGGAGTTGGTCCGCTATGGCGCCAAAGCGATTGACCTGAACTTTGGCTGCCCCGCAAAAACAGTCAATTCCCACGAGGGTGGCGCCTGCCTGCTGCGCACACCAGATCGCGTTTACTCAATTATCAAAGCAGTGCGCGACGCTGTGCCGCAGGATATTCCCGTCACTGCCAAAATTCGACTCGGCTATGAAGATCGCGGCAGCTACATGGATAACGCGCGCGCCGTAGCAGCTGCAGGCGCCAACGAACTCACCGTCCACGCCCGCTCCAAGGCAGATGGCTATAAACCGCCAGCCTATTGGAGTTACATTGCAGATATCCGCGCAGAACTGAAGATTCCCGTTATCGCCAATGGCGAAATCTGGTCGGTAGAAGATTATCTGCGCTGTTGCGAACAATCGAATGGTGCCGATGTAATGCTCGGGCGCGGCCTGCTCGCCTGCCCTGACCTAGCCTGCCAAATCAAAGCACATATAATGGGGGAAGATTACACACCCTTGAGCTGGCCCCAGATCTGCAACATGCTCTACGACTATTACAAACTAACCACACCGCTGTATTGCGAGCGCAACTGCGGCAATCGCGTTAAACAGTGGCTAATGTATTTAAGCCGGCAATACCCACAGGCTGTGGTGTTTTTTGAGGCGATCAAACGTAAAACTACACCGCAAGAAATAGAAGCCTGTTTTACCGAGGCGCTACAAGCGTGTAAATAAACTCCAAAAAAACGCAGCCCATCATTAACTCGGGCTGCCTCTCTCTCAATCATCATTCTTGTCGATTAAGTCAGCAACTCATCAAACCCGCCAATTAGATCCTTTGTCTCATCAATACGCTCTGTCAACTTCACCAGGTTAATACCCAGCTTGGTCGCAAGCTCATTGGGAAAATGTTCCATTATATTTGCACCACTATTTTTTTCGTTTTCACGCACGACATAGCCAGCAATATTGATCAATGCTGCAAAACGCGAAAATTCCGGTGCAGCCAAGGGAGCCAGTTGGTGACGAATACTTGCGACAATTGCATCAGGAAATTTCCATCGATGGGCTAACTCGGCACCCGCTTCCGGAAAATTAAAACCCAACACATTTTTCTCTATATCTGAATTTCGCGCACCGCGATCCACCACTTTTTGGATATCTTTGCACTCTTCCGGCAGGATAATATGAATCAACAGCTCACCAATGTTGTGGATCATGCCGCAAGTAAAAGCCGTCTCTGCATCATCTTTGGAAAACTTTGCCAGCCATTTACAGGTGCTCGCCACTGCGAAACTGTTGTGCCAAAAACCGCGCAAATCAAACCCTTCTGGAGCCTTAAACGCCCCGGTCATACCCGACGCCAACACCAGGGTACGCACTGCGTTAAAACCCAAAACAAACACCGCATCATTTACCGAACCCACTTTACGGTTACCCCCATAGTGGGCGGAGTTGGCTGCGCGCAATACTTTCGCCGTCAACACCTGATCAGCGCTGATTTTCTTAGCAATCTCCTCGTTATTGATGTTTTCGTTGCCAAAGCTCTCTATAAGCTCTTGAACTACTTTGGGAATATTTGGCAACTTCTGGGCGTTATCAATTAAATTTTTAAGTTCCACGATATCCTCACTTAATCTGACTTAATGTGCAGGCAGCAGCTAAAGCTAGCTCAAACTTCCCACCTGCTTTGGGTATAGCAAATGCTGGGGGGATAGCAATAAGCAAAGTCAGGAATTGCAGTTTGATAACAAAATCAGGTTAGAGCGAAAATCAATCAGGCAATAAAAAAGGCCCGTCATTTCTGACGAGCCTTTCTTTTTTATGGTGCACTCAGGAGGATTCGAACCTCCGACCGCTCGGTTCGTAGCCGAGTACTCTATCCAGCTGAGCTATGAGTGCGTTGTTGAGGCGCGCATTTTATTGATCAGGGTTCAGTGAGTCAAGCATTTATTTGATTTTCTTTCACAAAACTTTCAAATTAATGCTTTATAAATCAATGAAATACAAAATTCGATCAACCTGTACAAAGAGCAATCGAATTGCCGTTATACGCGAAACTGTACAGTAAAACTTAAATAAAAAATGGCGGTGAGAGAGGGAGTCGAACCCTCGATACCTTGCGGTATACACACTTTCCAGGCGTGCTCCTTCGGCCACTCGGACATCTCACCGTTTATCGCAATAAATTACTCGCGAGCTTCGCAGAACTGCATTCCGGCCCCTCTGCAAAGGCGCGCTAATGTACACAAGCAAACTCGCAAACGCAATCTTATTCCTGTGGCCACGCGCTAAAAAAATCTGCAGGGTTTTGTTCGCGCGGCTCATGCGGTGGGACTGTAGGTGTGCCAACATAAATGAAACCAATTATTTCCTCCCCCTCTCCTAATCCTAACCCGTGCTTGACAGCGGGATCATAGGCCATATCACCCGTTCGCCAGACAGCGCCCACACCTGTGGCAAACGCGGCGTTGAGAAGATTTTGGGTAGCCGCGCCAGCAGCAATAATCTGTTCGACCTGTGGTACTTTTGGATTAGATTGGCATTTGACTATTGAGACAATAATCATTGGCGCGCGCTGCGGCATGGCATGACAGCGATCCAACTCTGGCTGGGTAATCTGCGGATTCTTTGCGGTGGCAACCCGGGCGAACAGCTCACCTAGGCGAAGGAGGCCTTCGCCCTCCACTATTAAAAATCGCCAAGGCCGCATATTGCCGTGATCGGCCGCGCGTAACGCCGCTTTGAATAGGACATCCAATTGGGCTCTCGTCGGAGCCGGCGCTACGAGCCTTGGGGTTGATACGCGCTGGTGTAATGCTGCAATTGCATCCATAGAATCAGAAACCTCATAAACAATCTTTCAAGAACGAACAGAACTAACCAAACAGGTATAGCCCAGTCGAATATTGGCAGAATCTGTACCATACTTTTGGCCAGACACACTCATTAGCGACAGAAATGATGCAGCACAGGGTCGCTGCAACTGCTCTCACCTTCAAAATCCCTGCGGCCGACAATGATATGCAAGTACCAACACTTTTACTCGCGATAGCCTTGGAAATTTACGTGGTATTGCTTGTTGCGGTTGTATTGCTCATTGTTTATTCGGCCAGGCAAAAAAAACTGGTTCGCCGACAACAAGAAAAACTGCGCGAACTAATAGATGCAATCAAAACGACCAAAATCCCCTCACCTGTATCCAAGTCTTACAAGCAGTTGATTAACGAACAATTGGCGCTTACTGAAGATCGTTTTGCATTGGTTGCACCGCGCACAGATATCACAGCCGAACAATCGACACACCTACCCATTAATCAGCGCATAGTTGCTCTGCGTTATGCATTTTTACGCGCCGAAGAACTGGGCACCACTGAAGTGCCGGGAAGCGAAGGCTATTGGAATACCTTCCGCCAAACACTGGAGCCACTTCTACAAGCCACTCCCATATCTGATATGTCGCTGGACTTGGATACACCGGCCGCGGCGTCAACCAATGAAGAGCTGGAGATTTATAAACAGCGAGTGGAAAATCTGGAAAAATTCAAACGCTTATTTTTTGATCTGGAAAACCGCTGGAACGAAGCCCAGGCCAATGCGCAGGGTTATTACAACGAACTTTATGCAATGGCTGAGGATGTCACAGATCGGGAAAGATATGAATTACTTCTGGGGCAATATGGCAATAGCTACAACGATATCAGTCACCACATGCAGGACGCCAAGGCGGCAATAACCGGGCGACCAATAGAAAACAAAACAATCAATATTGTTCGTCAGGATCCGCGTGCTGCTGAAGAGATTATGAAGCTACGCAATGTCGCCGCAGACCAATACAGAATAATTAGCAATCTGCAACGCAAGTTGGAAGAAGCCGCCACAACCGAAGAAAAAGACCTTGTGATCAAAGAACTAGAACAACAGCTGCAACGGCAGATACGTTTTGTGCAGGAATCAGACACTTGCGTTCAACTGCTGGAAGATGAGCTTAATAAAGCGCACGAGCAAATCGCCAAGCAGGAAGAAATAATTGAGCATGATCATCATCTTGAAGAGGAGAATCTATTAATCAAGGAAACCTTGCAGAGCTTCACACAGGAAAGCAAAGAACTGCTCAGCAATCTGCAGGACCTGGAGCGAGAGAATGATCAGTTGAAAAACAATTTGGAACACACAGAAGGAGAATCAGGTACACACACAGAGAATTTGCAACAAGTTACGAAAGAGTTTGCCGAGTTACGTAAACAATATACCGAACTAGAAGAAAAATACCTGGAATTGAAGTTTAAATAATAAGCAGCGGAAATTCGGCAACATTCAACCAACAAGTAGACATTTTCGACAAAAACCCGTTTAATTCACCGGCTTGGGGTAAGCAGCAGGGCCTTCTCACAGGGATTTAACTTACTGACCGAATAACAACAAGGTTTAGTCCAATGAACAGTAAGACAGACAGTCAACAACTTCAAACAGAATCCCCGATCCAACAGTATTATTTTCGCGCATTGATTTGTTTTGCCGCCTCGGGCACGTTGGCCTCCTTTATTAATTGGAATCATCCCAGCCTTACCCATATGGCTGTTATTGTCTTTTTATTGGCCTACGCTTACACCACCTATCATTTCACACGCAAACAAGCTCCCGAACAAATGGTTCGCATCAACCGCTGGCTTTCCCATGTGGATGCGGCACTCATTGGTGTTGTACTTAGCTTGACTGATTTCAGCATCCTGCCCTGCGTGATGTTTCTCACCATGATTCAGTTTAATGCGCTGATTAGCGGTGGTGTGCGCAAATTAATGGAGGATAACAGCGCGTTTGCCATAGGCGTAATTTTAAGCCTGCTCATTCACAAACCCCAGCTGGTGCTATCCAGTAGCATCGAAATCAGCGCGGCCAGTTTGATTGGTGTTGCCACCTACTTTCTGGTCTATGCGATATATATGCACCAACGTTTTCACAAGTTAATGATCAGCCAAAAGCAGCTTGAAAACGAACAAAAATGGCACAAAATTCGCGCTTACAAATTATCGCGATACTTGCCCCCTACAGTATGGCAAGCAATCAACCGCGGCGACGACAAAAACCTACAGGCAGAACGTAAACGCATTAGCGTATTTTTTTCCGACATCAAAGACTTCAGCCAACTATCGGAAGAAATTGAGGCCGAAGCATTAACTGAATTACTTAACCATTACCTTACCGAAATGTCGAAGATAGTTGCGCATTACGGCGGCACCATCGATAAATTTATGGGTGACGGTATCATGGTTTTGTTTGGCGACAGCAACAGCAAGGGTGTTAAAGATGACGCAACACGTTGCGTTGCTATGGCTATTGCAATGAAAAAACGCATCAAATCCATGCAACTGGAATGGTTCAATCAAGGAATTAAAAAGCCTTTACAAGTGCGCATGGGAATTAACACTGGCTATTGTACGGTCGGCACCTTCGGTACATCCAACCATTTAGACTACACGGTGCTTGGAACCCAAGTGAACTTGGCCAGTCGTCTTGAATCTGCAGCAGAACCGGACGAAATTTTAATTTCCCACGAAACTTGGTCACTGGTAAAAGACACTGTCATGTGCCGCGACAAAGGCGAGATACAGGTCAAAGGCTTTTCCTTGCCAGTCAAAGTCTACCAAGTGGCAGACCTGCGCAAGGAAATGGGCAAAAACCAAAGTTATTTTGAGGATCGCGCTGAAGGCTTTTCCATGTACCTGGACATGGAAAAAGTGCGCAATTACGATAAGCAAAAAGTTATCGAGTCCCTGGAAAAAGCTGCAAACCGCCTGAAAGATAAAGTAATTGTGTAACGCGGTCGCTCATCAACATATTATTGACGAATCAAACGCAGCAACTCAGGTTTAGTCTTAGGGTTGCTGGAGCGAAACGGATTAATATCCAAACCGCCCCGCCGTGTGTAACGCGCATAAACTATTAGCTCGTTTGGTTTGCATATGCGCGCAATATCACTGAAAATCCGCTCCACGCAATGCTCGTGAAAATCCTGATGCTCGCGAAACGAAATAATGTAGCGCAACAAATTTTCGCGTCGGATTTTATTCCCCTTGTAGCGAATCACAACACTCGCCCAATCCGGCTGGCCAGTAACCGGACAATTGGTTTTTAGCAGATGACTGACCAAACATTCATCAACAATCCCATCTTCGGTAGTAAGCAATTCGGGAGCTGGATGATAGGTATCAACAGCCACCATCAAATCATCCAACAACTCGCCTTCCACTTCAGCAATCTCCGCCAGGTGTTGTCCAGCACGCATTGACGCTGCTAACGGAGTGATAATCGCACGGACATCGGCATTGGTTATGCGCGCAAGATCTTTGGCAAGCAACAATTCCACTTCCGCGACATCTGCAAAACGGGTTTGATTCAACGAATTCAAATACAGCTTGAAGGATTTTGACTCCACAATAAATTCACTGGTACAGGGAATAAAAAACTCGGCAATAGCAACAACCGGCTTCCCCAATGCATCCAGCCATGACAATTCATACCCCGTCCATATATCTACTCCATAAAAAGGCAATGTCTCGCTTAATCCCAATAGCGCACGCGACTCGGCGCGCGGAATAGGAAATAACAAATGCGGAGCATAAACAGAGACGTAGTCCGTCTGACGACCAAGCGGATTGTGATTCATAACAACATCCAATAATTTTTCATCTGCACCAGATCAAGCGCGCAAGCGTTTACCGGTTTTTAATAAGTGCAAGGCAACTGCAAACAGGACAACCACGAAGACTGTAAGCCCCACCAAAGCCATACCTATGTGCAAATCACTGATACCCAACATGCCGTAGCGAAACGCATTCACCATGTGCAAAATTGGATTGAGCACTGACACCTGCTGCCAAAATTCGGGCAGCAAATTGATCGAATAAAAAACACCACCAAAATAGGTTAATGGCGTCAATACAAAAGTGGGGATAATAGAGACATCGTCAAATGTGTTGGCGTAAATTGCATTGATAAACCCGGCGATGGAAAACAGTATTGAGGTCATCAATACAATAAATAAAGTAGTAAACCAATGGTGTATATGCAGATCCGCAAAAAACAACGACATGATGGTGACAATCAAACCCACCGTAACACCGCGTGCAACGCCACCCATCACATAACCCAATAAAATAATGTAATTGGGCGTTGGCGAGACCAGCAACTCTTCAATACTGCGCTGGAATTTTGCACTGAAAAATGAAGAGGATACATTGGCATAAGCATTGGTGATTACCGCCATCATAATCAATCCTGGCGCAACAAACTCGATATAACTGAAACCACCCATATCACCAATACGGCTGCCAATTAATTTGCCGAAAATAACAAAATATAAAATCATGGTGATTGCCGGTGGCAATAAGGTTTGAATCCAGATTCGGGTAAACCGCTTTATTTCCTTATGCAAAATAGTAAGAAACGCAATCCACTGCTCTTGTAAACTCATGATTGCACCTCTTGTTGCGCAGCGCCTGCCAGATCTTTATTCGCATTAACCATAGCCACAAACAACTCTTCCAGACGGTTGGATTTATTGCGCATACTGACAATTTCAAATCCCTGGGTAGTCAATTGGGTAAATACCGCATTGAGCGACTGCCCCTTATCCACTTCTACTTCAAATGAATGCTCATCAATTTGCGCGACGCGATGGCCATTTAAATGGGGCAGCGATTGCAAGTTACCCGACACATCGAAAATAAAGATTTCTTTATTCAGTTGCTGCAATAAACTTTTAACGCTGGTGTTTTTAACAATAACACCCTGGTCAATAATCGCCACATTGCGGCACAGGCTTTCCGCCTCTTCCAAATAGTGAGTGGTGAGAATAATGGTTGTACCTGCGGCATTAATTTCGCGCAAAAATTCCCACATGGAGCGGCGCAGTTCTATATCGACACCAGCAGTTGGCTCATCGAGAATTAACAACTGCGGCTCATGCACTAACGCTCGCGCAATCATCAAGCGCCGCTTCATGCCACCCGACAACATACGTGCAGGCGTGTGGCGCTTATCCCACAAGCTTAATTGTTTTAAATATTTTTCGGTTTGCACCAATGCCTGCTTACGCGGCAAGCCATAGTAGCCCGCCTGTTGCAGGACTATGTCTTCCACTTTTTCAAACATACTGAAATTGAATTCTTGTGGTACTACACCCAGATATTTTTTGGCGCTGGAAAAATCTGTATCGATATTTTTACCAAACACCTCAACTGTGCCCGAGGTTTTGCGCACCAGGGAACTGATAATGCCAATAGTGGTAGATTTACCTGCGCCATTAGGACCAAGCATCGCAAAAAAATCACCTGGCATTACATCAAGTGAAATACCTTTTAGGGCTTCGAATTTTTCGTTGTAAACTTTACGCAGGTTTCTTAGTGAGAGTGCCGGAGTCATAACCCCTCGCAGAAATGAATGAAGGTCAGAAAATCTACCACCAGATCAGGGCGCAGTATGTCGATTTCAAGTTCAGAACAATCTATTTACGATCAAGAGTATTACACCTATCACCTGGAGTTACTCGCCGCTTTCAACGCGCAGATCCAGCAACTACCACCATTTAATAGCGAAATCCTGAATGACGACGATCAAGAGTTTCTCGCTGCACTCGCACAACTCCATCAACAGCCACAGAAAGCCGGCTTCCTTGAGCATGGGCAAATATTAATGTGTCGCGTGGTTGGTGCTTACTCGCACTTGATGCCCCTGCTCTATCGCGACCTTTTATGGTTTTTTGGCGGCGACTGCCTGCATTTTATGCCGGACGAGGAGATTGCAGTATTCCAGCGGCTGGACGAGCAACGTGAAGATGCAAAGCACCAGCAAACACCTTTTAGCTACAAAGAAGCGCGCGCAAAACTAATGGGAATGCATTAATCGACAGCAACGCAAAGGATTGCAATGCCCCTAAATGCGAAAATAGTGTAGCAGTGAAATGATTAAAACTGGATCTTTTAAAAACTACGTATTAAGAAACGAACTAAAGAAGTGATTTTCGTAAAACTGGAGCGGGAAACGAGACTCGAACTCGCGACCCTAACCTTGGCAAGGTTATGCTCTACCAACTGAGCTATTCCCGCTAAATGTGGCGTCCCCTAGGGGACTCGAACCCCTGTTACCGCCGTGAAAGGGCGGTGTCCTAGGCCACTAGACGAAGGGGACATTTTGATACTGCCTGAACGACAATAAAAACGTACTTCACTAACAGATTAAAACTTGATCTTATTGCTTTAACTTCTCTTGGTATAAGAAGTTGGAGCGGGAAACGAGACTCGAACTCGCGACCCTAACCTTGGCAAGGTTATGCTCTACCAACTGAGCTATTCCCGCTAAATGTGGCGTCCCCT
>DATIDX010000113.1:0-15747 GCA_035456025.1 Cellvibrio sp.
ATATCCGGCAAACCAATATCGAGAAAAATAATCTCCGCCGGGAAGTTGCTGGCGGTATCTATTGCCTGGCGACCGTTGTAGGCAGTTTTCACCTGGTGACCGGTCATAGACAATAGCTGGGCGAGCGAGTCGGCAGCATCGACGTTGTCATCTACAATCAACACATTTTTCGCGGTCGAGGTTGCGGCAGGTTCGGTAGCTTTAGCCTGCGCATGAACCTGGCTTTCGCTCATCACCGGCAAGCTAATCTCAAAGCAGCTACCCTGCCCGGCCCCGCCACTGGTCGCCGTGACTTTACCGCCGTGGAGGCTCACCAGATTCTTGACCAGCGACAGGCCTATTCCCAACCCATCCTGCACCTGGCCAGTCAAATGGCCATGCTGGGAGAACAAATTGAAAATCGCGTCGATGGATTCAGGCTCGATGCCAATGCCGTTATCGATGATGCGAATGCGTGCCTCCTCGCCCTGCAATTCGACATACAAGCCGATTTTCCCGCCGGGTGCGGTGAACTTGGCAGCGTTTAACAGCAAATTCGCGACTATTTGCGACAGGCGCACCTGGTCACCACAGATCCAGATATCCTCGACCGGGAAAGCCACTTCCAGGTTGTGCCCCTTGGCTTCCATCATCGGGGTGGAGGTCTCGACTGCATTACCGATGACCGCGCGCAAGTCGACCGACTCATGGCGCAGGGAAATCTTGCCCTGGGAAATGCGGGCGACATCCAGCAAGTCATCCACCAACCGCACCAGATGATCGGTATGGCGCTGGATAGTATCGCGCGCGTGCTCCTGTGCGGCAAAGGCACCTGGGTCGAGTTTGCGCAGCAGCTCGACCGAGGTGCGGATCGGCCCGAGCGGGTTGCGCAACTCATGTGCGAGCGTGGCGAGGAATTCGTCTTTGCGGCGATCCATGTCGCGCAGTTCGCGCTCCACGCGGCCGAGACGCAGAAGCGCCTTTACATTGGCAATCAGCTCATCCGGCTCAATCGGTTCGACCAGATAATTGTCGGCGCCGCCATCGAGCGCACGAACCTTGTCGGCCGGGTCGATAAAGGACGCGGAGGTTTGCAGGATCAGGATCGCTTTAGTGGAGGGGTTTTCCTTCAGCCGGCGGCAGACTTCCAGCCCGTTGATATCCGGCAGTTTTACGTCCAGCAAAATCAAATCCGGCATGTCGGCATGGGCGCGGGCGATGGCATCCTCGCCACTGCAGGCTTCAATCACTCGTAAGCCGGCGTGGGTCAAGATGCGCGACTTGGCGTAGCGAGCACCGTCACTATCATCGACATTCAATACAAGCGCATCTTTAAACAACCGCAATGGCATATTTCACTCCTCTTTCCTCCCGGGCTTTCATCCCCCGGCTTTCATCCTGTAGTTAGGTTACGCCGACCAATCCTCGTGTTTATTATTTTCACCCTGGCAATGGCGCAACCTGCACGCCTACAAGACAGACTGCTGTTGCTCCTCAGGCTGCCCAACCAGCGTACGCAAGGTGGATAGCAACTGCTGTTTGAACAGGGGTTTGACGTAATAGGCATCTGCACCGAGCGACAAACCCTTACGCTTGTCTTCCACTTCGGTGACGATCACCACCGGCACATCGCGCCGCGCCGGATCGTTTTTCAATTCGGTTAGCCAAAGCCAGCTATCCTCGCCCTGCAACATAATATCGAGAATGACAGCGGCCGGCCGCTGTACCGTCCAACGCTCTACCGCGTCGCGCAAATTACGCGCGGCGACCGGGCGAAACTCGGTATTGAGCAGGAACTTTTCGTACTGCGTTTGGATCGCGAGGTTGTCTTCCACGATCAGGATGGGAATCCGCAGATCGTGCTGCTTGATCCGCACCTGGGGCAATTCAGTAACGACTTCCGGCGCGCTGATGGTCATCGGCAAGGTCACAGAAAAGGTTGAGCCCACCCCCGGAATACTGGTCACCGCCACATCTCCGTGCAACAGCCGCGCCAGATTCCGGCACAGCGGCAACCCCAGACCAGTGCCTTTGACTTTGCGCTGCTGCGCGCTTTCTATCTGGCTGAACTCCTCAAATATCAGTTGCAAATCCTGGGCGCGAATCCCGATACCGGTATCGGACACAGTAAAAGTCACCTGGTTTTTCTCGGGGATCACCCTCGCGCTCACGATGATTTCGCCCTCCTCGGTGAATTTGAGCGCGTTGGAAATAAAGTTGCGCAGGATTTGCGACACCTTGGCTTCGTCGGTAAACATGGGGAGCGGCGTCTCGGGCTCCACAAAGGTCAGCTTGAGCGATTCCGATACCAGCAGCGGGCGCAGCATCCCGCGCAGGGCGCCAAACAGATCACCCACTTCAAATGGCACCGGTTGCACATTCACTTTCCCGGCTTCAATCTTGGCGATATCCAGCAGGTCGTTAACCAATTCGTTCAGGCCAGTGGCAGCTTGGAGGATATAGGTCACCTGCTTTTCCTGCTCGACACTTAAGTCGCCATCGACCCGCTCCAGCAATAGCTTGGCCAGAGCGCGAATGGAGCTGAGCGGAGTGCGGAATTCGTGGCTCATGTTAGAGAGAAAGCGCGATTTCATCTGGTCTGCACGGCGCAGGTGACCGGCCTTCTCGTCCAGCTCGGCATAGAGCGCAACCATGCCGCGGTTGGTATCTTCCAGCTCGCGCGTGAGCAGGGTCAGGTCATCCTGCCGCGCCTTTAATTCCGCCAGCGCCGACAGCAATTCCTGGTTTTGCTGCATCACTTCCGTCACGGTGATATTGGCCGGCATGGCCGTGAGTTTGGCAAAGACACAGGTGCTGGACTTGGCAGTGATCACTGGCGCCAAGCGCGGGAAAATTTTCTTGAGAGTAATGCGGGTGCCGCCGGCGCCGGTTTTGATGTCGAAACGATCGGCAAGGCGGCGCGCGCCGACAATGCCCATGCCCATGCCAGTCGGGGATTTGTAATCACCGGCAAGGATCTGGTCGAGGTTGGCAATGCCGGGACCTTTATCTTCAATAAAGACCGTGAGTATCTGCGGCGCAGTATCGCCCTCAATACTGAAAATGACCTTACCGCCGCCTGCGTAGTTAAAAACGTTGCGCGCCAGCTCGGAGACCGAGGTCGCAATCCGCACCTGGTCCTGCATACCAAAACCGCACAGCTGCGCAACTTGCTTGGCGCGCTGGCGCACGGCGACCACATCAGTTTCGGTGATGACTTGCGCGGTGAGGATGCGAATACTCATAAGCGACTCCGACTATTATTGTTCACGTACGACAACGACAGTCGCATCGTCGCGGCCACGGGTAAAATCGCGATAGATCACCGCCGCAATCAAGGCTGGGTGGCAGTGCACCAGGCCGGGATAGAGCCCAAGGTTCCAGCGAGTATTGATGCCGTCCGAGTGGGCGACCAGGAGTGCATCGCGCTCCCAGCTTTCGGAGAATTCCTGCAATTTGCGCAGGTTGCTCCCGACAATACCGTTGTGCGACACCAAATGGCGGCTGCCCTCGCGATAAAGGATACAGACCGATATGTTGCCGACCCCGGCAAAGGTGAGCGTGCCCAGTTCGCTATTGATTTGCCCAACGGCCAAGGCCGCACCGCGAGTGCCCTGCAAAGCCTGATGCGCACGCTGCAAAATAACCGACGGGCTTTGCACAATTGCAGGTGCGCCTTTAACAACCCCTGGCGAAACAATATCACCCGCCAAGGCAATGGCCGCGTCCGCCGCTTTGGCTGCCTCCGGCCCGTGACCAAGGCCATCGGCAACGATTAACGTCAGTTTTTTCTCGTGCGCTGCCATCGCCCAGTTGTCGCCGCTCACCTCTTCGCCTTTGATCGGAACGCACACCGCGCCCAACTGCCAATGCGCCGGTTTAGGGGTTTCATTTCCGGCCCAGAGCACCATCCATATCACCGTACCCTTATCGGTGTAAGTGTAAATATCAAAATGCTGGCTCAAGCGGCGCAAGGCCCCCAGCCCAATACCGTAAGATCCGGCAGTGGAGTTGCCATCTTCAGCATGCCAGTCAAAGTTAGCGATACCAGAGCCGTTATCGATCACCAATACTTCCACGCCAGCATGCTCACCCTGGACAAGCGCGCGCAGCAGGATTTGCCCATGGTTAGCATGCTTGAGGATATTGGTAGCGGCTTCGGTAATCACCAGCGCCAGTTGGCCGGCGCGAGTCTCATTGAACTTCAGCTCGCGCGCCAATATTGCGCCCGCCCGCCGTACCACTGCCACACTGCTGATATCTTCCAAGTCGAAAACCAGCTGACTCCCATAACTAATCAAAATCGTTTCCACTTGATAATCGTGACAGTCGTGCCCTCGCCGGGCGCGGTGTCTATGTCAAAGTCGTCGGCGAGGCGTTTTGCACCACTCAAACCCAGCCCCAAGCCACCCCCGCTGGTGTAGCCGTCGGTCATCGCCAACGCCAGGTCGGCAATACCCGGACCTTCGTCGATAAAGCGCAATTCAAGACCGTTTCGATCCTCTTCGCTGCGACGGATCACATGTGCATTGCCACCCCCACCATAACGCAGGGTGTTGCGCGCGAGTTCACTCGCCGCCGTAACCATTTTGGTCTGCTCAATCAAACTGAAACCCAGCGCTATCAAATCGTCGCGCACTTGTTTGCGCAGACGAACCACATCCTCATCGGTATGTAGAGGCAATACGCCGACATCCCCGGAATGACTTCGCGACGACAAAAAATCATATCCCATGCGCTTTACCTGCAGAATTGGTCGATGGAGGTTCCATTAGCCGCGTTGCTCCAGCATCTTGATGCCGAGCTCAACATTCAGAGCAGTGCTTACTCCTTCCAGAGTCAAGCCCAACTCCACGAGCGTAATGGCAACCGCCGGCTGCATGCCGACCAATACTGTTTTCGCATCGAGGATTTTGGCCATGGCAGCGGTGTCGCTGATCATGCGGCCGATAAAAGAGTCGACAATATCGAGTGCGGAAATATCGATCAGCACCCCATTGGCGCGGTCTTTGACGATGCGCGAGGTCAAATCTTCCTGTAACGCCATGGCGAGGCGGTCATGCATATCAACCTGGATGGTGACCAACAGCAACCGGCCCATCCGCAAAATAGGAATACGTTCCATAGGCAGGGTTACTCTTTGGCAGAGGATTGAATGCTCGCGCCGGTACGCTTCAGGGCTACCGAAAAGGCATCAGCCAGGGTCGCTTTGGTAATCACATCCTCCAAATTCACCCCCAAATGCACAATGGTTTGGGCGATTTGCGGGCGAATGCCGCTGATGATGCAGTCCGCACCCATCAGGCGCGCTGCAGCGATGGTCTTTAACAAATGCTGGGCAACCAGGGTGTCGACGGTGGGCACGCCGGTAATATCGATAATGGCGATCATTGCCCCTGTCTCGACAATTTTTTGCAGCAAACTTTCCATCACCACCTGGGTGCGCGCGCTGTCGAGTGTGCCAATCAAGGGCAGCGCCAGCACGTTCTGCCAGAGCTGAACTACCGGCGTTGAAAGTTCCATCAATTCCTGCTGCTGGCGCATGATGACTTGCTCGCGCGCTTTTTGATAAACCTCAATAACGTATAGGCCGAGGTCATCAAACAGGGTACTGGTAGTGGCAATCTCATCGCTCGCCTGTTGCGGGTTGTCCGCCAGTGCAATGCGCAGGTATTCAAAAATCGGGTTCTTCAGGGTGAAGATAAAATTGGCAGTTTCAATCGGGGTATAGCCCTGGCGCACGCGCAGCTGGGAAATTTCCGCCAGCAGCTGGCGCAGGTCAGCCCAGCCGGCCTCGTCAATATTGGTTGAACTGGTGCTCTCCAGGGTCGCGGCCAGCAGCGGTAAAAATTGCTCCGCCTGAGTGCGTAGATCGAATGCCGCTGCCTTATCCCGGCGCAAGCGCGACACCAGTCCTGCCAACCAACCCTCTAATAAAGGCTCGCGGTAAGTGGATACAACGGTCGCCAGGTGAGTGGTCTTGGTATTGCTCATATTCTTCCTCGAATGTGTGTAGTTAAACCAAAGCGTCAAATTCCCTTAGCCAGTAACGCGCCAATGTTATAGATGCCACATTAAATTGTGTTTTTAGTAATTAGCGTGCAGCCCTACCCCATGGCAAACCCTTATTCGCACCGCTTTTTGAAAAATGGGGGGCGCAGCTGTGTAAGCTTTGCAAAATTCCGGCGCATTTTTTCAACGATGTTTCCCGCCTGTTCGCCGCGAGCGGCACTGGAAAAGCGAAACGTTTTCATTCACGGCGCACAGCGGGATTCCCACCTGGCTTTTGACATTGCCACTTTCAGTGCTGGCTTAAAGTAGGTGGCTTGGGTCGACGGTGAGGGTTGAAATAACCCTACCTTGCATGGGCAAGGCCCCCTGCGATTTCAGGGGCATGTTCACTGACACAACCCAGGTGAAAAATAATGAACAATAACTATCCCGGTTGCTTTGCTTCGGGCAAGCAATCAATCCGTTCGCGCCACGCCCTGCCTACCTGCCTCGCCGGAATCCTCGTGGGCAGCCTGCTTTCCAGCATGGCTCTAGCCGATGTCGCGCCGCTGTCGGTCAGCGGCAATAAAATCCTCGCCGGTAACCAGGTTGCCAGCTTTGCCGGCAACAGTTTGTTCTGGAGCAACAATGGCTGGGGCGGGGAGAAGTATTACAACGCCGACCTGGTTCGCTGGCTGAAAAACGATTGGGGCTCGACCCTGGTGCGCGCCGCCATGGGCGTTGAGGAAGGTGGCGGTTATCTGCAAGATCCAACCGGCAATAAAAACAAAGTCAAAGCCGTAGTCGATGCCGCTATCGCCAACGATATGTACGTGATTATTGATTGGCATACCCATCACGCCGAGCAGTACACCGCCCAATCCATCGCCTTCTTTCAGGAGATGGCGCGCACCTATGGCAATAAAAACCATGTGATTTACGAGGTGTACAACGAGCCGTTGGATAGCGCCTCATGGAGCGGCGTAATCAAACCCTACGCGCAACAGATCGTGAATGCGATACGCGCAATTGATCCGGACAACCTGATTATTGTCGGCACCCGCACCTGGTCGCAGCGGGTAGATGAAGCTTCGCGCGATCCTATTGCCGGCCGCAACATCGCCTACACCTTGCACTTTTACGCCGGCTCCCACGGCCAGCCAATCCGCGATTTCGCCCAGACCGCACTCAATAACAACGCCGCAATCTTTGTCACTGAGTGGGGTTCAGTCAACGCCAATGGCGACGGCGGCGTTAACTACGGCGAGACCAACGCCTGGGTCGATTTTATGAAGCGCAATAACATCAGCCACGCCAATTGGGCGCTGAATGATAAGGCCGAAGGTTCGTCTTCACTGGTTCCCGGCGCGAGTGCTAATGGCGGTTGGCCAAGCTCGCAACTCACCGCATCGGGCGCGTTTGCCAAAGACATTATCCGCAGCTGGCCGCGCATAACCGATCCAGTCGACCCGGTTGATCCAACCCCGACTTGCACTACCGCAGGTGTTGGCGCGCTAATCCAGGCAGAAAGCTGGTGCCAGATGTCTGGCGTCCAGAGCGAAAACACCACCGATACCGGCGGCGGCCAAAACCTCGGTTATATCGATAGCGGCGACTGGATGACCTATTCAGTCAATCTGCCTGCCGCTGGCACCTACAAAGTCAGCTATCGCGTTGCGGCACAAGCGGGTGGCGGCCAGATCCAATTGGAAAAAGCCGGCGGCTCACCGGTGTACAGCAACATCAATGTCCCGAGCACCGGCGGCTGGCAAAACTGGCAGACCATTTCCCACAATGTGGCCTTGCCCGCAGGCGACCAACTGATCGCGATCTCGGCGATTACCGGCGGTTTCAATGTGAACTGGCTGAAAGTTGAAAGCACAGACACCAACCCAAACCCGACAGTGATCGCCACTTTGCAGGCTGAAGCTTTCAGTGCGATGAGTGGAATCCAGACCGAAACCACCAGTGATAGCGGCGGCGGTTTAAACGTTGGCTATATCGACGCCGGTGATTGGCTGTCCTACGCCGGCACGCCAGTGAATATCCCCAGCAGCGGCAGCTATGTGATTGAGTACCGCGTCGCCAGCCAAAACGGGGGCGGCAACCTGGCCTTTGAAGAGGCAGGCGGCACCCCGGAATACGCAACCCTCGCGATCCCCAACACCGGCGGCTGGCAAACCTGGACCACGGTAAAACACACAGTAAACCTGAGTGCAGGAAGCCACAAATTTGGCCTTAAAGCGAATGCGGGCGGCTGGAATCTCAACTGGATCCGCATCAGCAAAGCCAACTAATTTCCACATCCAGTAAGGAAGTCCTTGGCCGCCTTCGGGCGGCTTTTTTGTTGAAGATAGTAAGACTCAGCCAGATTTTGACAGGCTCTAATAACATATAGATAGAAGCAATCATCCCAACACCGGATGTCCAAGAATTGCGACTAATGGCTGTTTCAAAATCCAAAAGCACGCATAATGGCGGCCGCTATCCTCGAACGTACACAGTTGTATTTATGAATATCCATTCCGCTGCCCGTAGTTTTTTTGACCACCGCTACCTGCTTTTACTCCTGCTCTTTACCAGCACCCTCTATTTCAAGGGTATTACGCCCTCCTTCTCCTCCGACGATTTTGTGCATCTGGAAAATAATATTCACTTTGAGAGTTTGGCCGATGCAGCGGTAGTTTTTGTTAAACCTTATGGCCGCGAATATCGCCCATTGGTGCGCTTGTCACTTTGGTTAAACCATCAAATGGGCGACACCGCCCTGCCCTATAAAATCAGCAATTTATGTATGCATTTGCTGTGTATCGCACTGCTGTATGGATTAATGCTGCGCCTGGGTGTCGCCAGCAATATTGCGTTGCTCGGCAGCAGTATTTTTGCATTGCATCCCATCCATACGACGAGCGTACTTTTTATCCTTGGCCGTACTGATTTGGTGGCGGTAGTGTTTTATCTCGCCACCCTCTATTGCGTGGCCGGATGGGGGAAATCACCGGCTCTTGGCCAGCGCGCCATCACCTTCATCTGGTTTGTGGCGGCGCTCTTGTCCAAAGAATTATCAATCACCCTGCCCGCCATGATGCTGGCCATTTTGCTGTTCCAACACCAGTCCACTTCCCTCGCCAGTATCCTGCGCAACCTCTTAAAGTTGTGGCCCTATGCGCTCACTACGCTGGTGTATTTGATTGCTCGCTTTTACCAATGGCAATCCATGGCCGCTGCAGTGGCGGTGTATAGCGATTTTTCACCGCTGCATATCCTGACCAATTACCTCGAATGGGCGTTTGCGCTGCTCTACCCCTTTGACCTTTATGTAGCGCGGGAATGGCAGACGTTATATACGCATTGGTTTACCGCGCTTGCATTAGTGGGATGCATGGTGCTCGCCGCCATCATCACCTTTATCTGGCGCTCATCCGCCGCCAACCTGTTGCGTTCACCACTGCTGTGGCTGGGTTTTATCTGGATTCTGGTAACGCTTGTCCCTATGTCGGGCGGCAATTCCCACCGCTGGTATTTGTATTTACCCAGCGCCGGTTTGAGTTTGATGCTGGCGGCCGCCTGGCCTGTTACCAGCGGGCAGAAACGTAAATTACTGGGCCTGCTGCTCACACTGGTACTGGTGGTTTATGCAGGCGAAACCACCCGCCAGGCATTGATATGGGATAAACAAAGCCAACTCAATGAGCGCTTGCTTTCAGAAGTAGAGACCAACGAATTGCGTCAGCACCCGCTGGTTGCTATCGCCAATATGCCGCTCGGCTACAAAAGTGCATTTCTGTTTACCCACAGTTCTTTTGAAGAAGCTTTGCGGGTTCGCTATGGCAGCAGCCCCAGAATTGAAGTGCTCAACTACCTTAATCTGGACGACGACAATGCAGTCTCCACGACCAGAACTGCAGATGGCGTTCGTTTTGCAGTTACACCCAATGCATTCCGGTATTTTCGCTTGCGAAATTTGCAGATTTTTTTCGATGCGCCCGCGCGTTTTGCCCAAGGCAATTTCAACCTGCAAGTCGATCGACTCGACAGGGCGGGTCGCATTGAGGCATTTACGCTACAGCTACCAACCAACGTTCAGATTCCCGTTTATTATTTTGATGGCGAACATTTCCAACGCCTGCCAATCCCTTAATAGAGCAGCGATCAATTCCACCGTACAAAGGAGCGTTATATGGGTATAGAACTGTGGGAACTCGGCAGTTACATAGTGACGGTGATCGGCCTACCTATGGCGATTCTGGTATTCCTGTACGAGCAGCGCAAAGAGCGGGAAAACGAAGAGGAGGAGGTCTACCAACTGCTGTCAGATAATTATCAGGATTTTCTTAAAGTTGCGCTGGAGCATCCGGATTTACGTTTGTTTTCCGCCAGTGGCAACCCGCTGTTAAATGATGAGCAAAGTGAGCGGCAATTGATTATTTTCAGCATGCTCACCTCGCTGTTTGAACGCGCCTATCTGCTGCTATACGAAGAGGATATGGCTCCCAAGCAGGCGCGGCGCTGGAATTCCTGGGAGGACTACATCGTTGAATGGTGCAACAAACCCCATTTCCGCAACCTGCTGCCTAAAATGCTGACCGGCGAAGACCCGAGCTTTGCCACTTATATCGAAAAGATTGCCGGGCTTGCCGCCCAGCAAAACCCTGAAATCTCGCAAAAGGATTAATGAGTTGCCACCGGCGTGTGGTGGACCTGCTTGTGGCTCGCCTGTTTACGGTATTCCGACGGTGTCATGCCGGTGATACGTTTAAAAAACCGGTGAAAGGCCGACTGGCTGTTGAAGCCGGATTTGTACAGGATATCCAGCACCGTATCGCCCGCGCACTCAGGCGCTGCCAGTAGCCGCTTCGCCTCTTCCACCCGCTGGCTGTTGATGAACTCAAAGAAGTTCTGCTGGTAGTGATCGTTGATGATGGTCGATAGCTCGCGCGGTTTGATCCCGATCTGCTCGGCAAAGCGCTCCAGGTTAATCTGGCTTTCCAGATGCAACCGCTGCTGCGCAATGCCCCGCTCCACTGCCCGCAACTTCTCGTCCACCTGTGGCATCTCCTGCAACCGGTCTCTGCCGGAATCAGCCGCAACCAACATTTCCTGCCGCAACAGCTGCCGGGTGTTGCGCAAGCCAAACAGGAATACCGCGTTAATCAGGATCACCGTCAGGTAATTATTGAGTATCCCCAGCAAATCATTGGTTTCCCCGCTGACATAGCCACCCAGGAAATAGGCCACAAACGACCAGAGCCAATGGATAAAAAATCCCCCCAGCACCAAGTCGGCCAAGCGCAGCTCGCGCTCGGAAATCGCCGAGTACATCTGGCGCAACTGCTGGCGCAAACGGTATTCGGTATAAAAACAAGCCAAGACATACAGCAGCGGCGAGCACTTGAACAGCGCCCAAACAAAGGCCATGGCCATCTGCTCGGTCTTGGATAACAACGGCCAGTTGCCGGGAATCCAGTCGAGGATGCTCAAGTCATAGCCATAGATCACCGCTACCGACACCAGTGCCGGCAGCAGGTGCACTCCTTGGTACCAGCGGTTGAAGTCCAGCTCTCGCGACAGGGAGCGCAAATAGAAGAAGAGCACCGGCCCTTGCAACAACAGGCAGGCCGACAGGATTGCTGGAACCAGCGGGTACTGGGCAATCGCCATCGACTGGAAACTGGCATTCCAGATAATCAGGGTTGTGGTCAGGGTGACCGAAACCAGCAGGAAAAAGGCTTGTAGCAGTAGTCGCGGCTGCGTTCGGGCCGCCTGCCCAGAACTGGCGGGCAACAGCGTTAACGCCACGCACAACATCAGGGTTTCGACGATGGTCAACACAATGACCACTTCATGGAGGTTGAGTAACAGGCTTTTCATTATTTTTATGCTCCGCTAAGCGGCTTTGGTGGAGACTGGCGGCTTGACCTGCCACCTAAATTACCATTGAAGCTCACCGCCCCACAGTTCCCACTTTGCTTTTTTGGTAAGTGGGCCACCTCATTTTCCACAATTTTTCAAAAACAGTGATTCACAACACGCACCGGCGGACGCTGTGCTAACCACATTTGCGGGAAGCTCACGCCGGACGGATACCCCTTTCAGCGATGCCGCTGCAGAACAGCGGTTAACCATTTACGCCTCCCTCAGCAAACCGCCCCTGCAACCGCGTAACCCTCACTCGCGTTGTTTCCGTTACACTCCGCGCAAGCTAATCAAATAACGATGAAATGGAGACAATTTTGCGCTGTTTAACCTCCCCAACTGAAGCAACAAGAAACCCTATTCGATACACACTGCATCGTCTTTTCCTCCAATCGATTGTGGCATTAGCCGGACTCTGCACACTGACCGTTGCGGCAGAGGAAGAAGCGCGTGTACGAGCGCGCGATCTGGGCGTTGCACCAGGCATTTTCAGCCCTGGCACCCACAATGCGATTACCGACGTCGCCGGTGTGCGTGTCGGCCAAGTGACGCTGCAGGAAGGCGATAATGTCCGCACCGGAGTCACCGCGATTCTGCCGCATCCCGGTAATGCCTACCGCTCCCGGGTACCCGCGGCAATGCACGTGGGCAATGGCTTCGGCAAATTCATCGGTACCACGCAGATCAACGAGCTGGGCGAGCTTGAAAGCCCGATCCTGCTGACCTGCACGCTGTGCGTGTGGAAGGCGGCCGATGCCATGGCCGAGTGGATGCTGGCGCAGCCGGACATGCAGCAGGTGCGCTCATTGAATGTGGTTGTGGGCGAGACCAATGACGGCAGGCTCAATGACATACGTGCACGCCCGATCACCGCTGCCGCAGTGCGCACTGCATTGGAAAGCGCGAAGAGTGGACCAGTGCAGGAAGGCAGCGTCGGCGCTGGCACCGGCACGACGGCGTTCGGCTGGAAGGCGGGTATAGGTACCTCATCGCGCAAGCTGCCTGAAAGCCTGGGCGGTTGGACGGTGGGCGTGCTGGTGCAGGCCAACTTCGGCGGTGTGCTGCAAGTGGAAGGTGCGCCTGTCGGGCGTGAGCTGGATCGCTATGCATTCCAGAATGCCGTCGCTGCGCGGGAGAACACGCGGGGATTGGCCGATGATCGCGGCGATGGCTCGGTGATCATTATTATTGCCACCGATGCACCTTTATCGGATCGCAATCTGCACCGTGTAGCCTCACGCGGCATGATGGGCTTGGGACGTACCGGCAGCTCGGCATCCAACGGTAGCGGCGATTACATACTGGCGTTTTCGACCGCCGAGTCAGTGCGGCGCGAATTTGATGCGGTGCGATTGCAAACTACCGAACTGGCGAACGAGCAGATGAGCGCCGTGTTCCAGGCCAGCGTGGATGCGGTGGAAGAATCGGTCTACAACGCTCTGTTCATGGCAACCACCGTGACTGGCAACGGGCAGACGGTCGAAGCTATTCCGCTGGATCAAGTGCGCAAGATTTTGCGCAAACATGGGATAAAACAATGATCTATCACGGCAGCTGCCATTGCGGCGCAATAAAATTTGAAGTGGAAGCACCTGAATCTGTAGAGGTGGAGAATTGCAATTGCTCCATTTGTGCGATGACGGGCTTTTTGCATTTGATTGTGCCGCTGCGCGATTTTCGCCTCACCAGTGGTGAAGATAATCTCACCACTTACACCTTCAACACTGGAGTCGCCCAGCATAAATTCTGCAAAACCTGCGGCATCAAACCCTTTTACATTCCGCGTTCAAATCCTGATGGTATGGATGTGAATTTACGCTGTTTAACAACGCAACCCAAAGCCGTAAAGATTGTTGATTTTGATGGGCAGAATTGGGAACAGCACGCGCATACGGTTGCGCATAAAAGCCAATAATCAGGATCTATGCCCAAGTATCCGCGCCGGCAAAAACAATAGCGCGCGCAGGAACGCAAAGATCGCATCAAAGGTGATGCCGATCAGGCGAAAAGGAAGTGAGATCAGCCACACGACCGGCCACAGAATCAACACGAGCAATGCCAGCGGCCAACAAATAGCCCATAACAATAGCCAGCAGATAATCGTCAGCATACCAACTCCTCTTGTGTGTAAGCCGTTTTTATCTTAGACATGGGGGGAGGCAAATTGGATTCAACCATCGCTCCTATTTCATAAGATCCAATTCATAAGATCAAAATGTAGTAGCGATGGTTTATGCCCGTAAGGGCGAGATGAAAAGGCTGTGCCTTATGGTGCGAGGGTCAGGGTGCCTTGCATGATGGCAATATGACCAGGGAAGGAGCAGAAATAGGTGTAAGCCTCGCCTGCTTTAAGCTTGCTAACCGGGAAGGTTACTGATGTAGTTTCACCACCGCCAATCAACTTGGTGAACGCAATAACACGTGTATCACCCGCTTTGACGAATTGGTTATCGGCACCGGCCGCGATACCATCACTGGCAACTGCTTTGGAGTCAGCCGTGGTACTCAATACCCAGTTATGGCCCATCACGGTTTTCGGCAATTTGCCGGTGTGGGTCAATTTCAGGGTAAATTCTTTACAGGTTTTACTGACGGTAATCGCCTTTTGGTCAAACTGCATAGCATCGGTGCTATTCAAAGCAAAAGTACATTCGTCAGCCTGGGCAAATTGCGCGCCCGCCATCAATAATCCTGCCAGTGCAAAAGCATACTTCTTCATAATCAATCCCCATTACTTGTTTACTGTAGTTAGTGTTGCTGTAGTTAATGTCAGACCGCTACTTTACTGAAAAGTGGCAACCCCAAACATGCTCCTTAATGATTAGATTAGTTAATCATTGCAGACGTATCTTTACTGTCGCCAAGGTTAAACCTTAACATCGGGCTTTCACAAGCTCTGCAATGACTGAGCCGGGGGAGTCTAGCCACCGTAATTCGATCTGACTGCGAGGCAATTCACATAAGGATCTATGATGCCGACAAATGATTGCTATTTGACACCGTTTCTATCATCGGTCACTAGGTCAATTTTCAGCGTCCGCTATCAACCAGGTAATCCAGCAATACCAAATTGGCAAAGGGGGTTATAGGATAAGACAATCCGCATTAAACCAAGGCGTGCGAAGCAAGAATGGCAATTGAATATGAATTCAACCCGCAGCAGTTGCAGCGCATCGAAATTTGCGTATTGGAAAATAATACCGCCAGCCGCGTAATTGCCGAAAAACTCGGCGGCACCTATGAGGGGATATTAGGCAATAAATTATTTCACAACGGAAAATTTCATCCGGCAAAATGTTACTCATTAATACCGTCAGATTTGGAAGCAATTAACTGATAGCAGACAATCACCACAACAGGAGCAAAGATGGTAATTCGCCCTTGCACTACCAATGATATTTCCGCGATATGCGCAATTTATAATTACTACATCGAACACACTGTAATTACGTTTGAAGAAACGCCGCTGAGTATCGAGCAAATGCGCGAACGGTTTCATAGTTACACTCAACTTTATCCGTGGCTGGTATGTGAGCATAATAATGAGGTCGTTGGATACGCTTATGCAAGCAAATGGAAAGAACGCAGTGCCTATAAACACACCGCAGAAGTCACTGTTTATTTAAAACATGGCTTGCTGCAAAAAGGTTTTGGCAGCGCCTTGTACACGGAGTTGTTTGCGCAACTTAAAGCAACGGGCTGCCACGTTTTGCTAGGATGCCTGGCGATTCCGAATGAACCTAGCGCCAGATTACATGAGCGCTTTGGTTTCACCAAAATTGCACACTTCACCGAAGTGGGTCGCAAATTTGATCGCTGGGTTGATGTGGGATACTGGCAGAAAGTACTTTAGCTCCACTT
>DATIDX010000114.1:0-6557 GCA_035456025.1 Cellvibrio sp.
AAAGTGCGCTGAAAGCATCGGGAAAAAAATATGAAGCTTATATTTATGCCAATGCCCAGCATGGTTTTAATAACGACACCACCCCCCGGTTTGACGAAAAATCAGCCGCTGTGGCTTGGAAGCGCACAGTAGATTTTTTCAACAAAAATCTTCGCGGATAATTTTTACTCCGAGCCCATAGCGAGTAAGGAAAATGCCCCGGTTGAGCGATCAGCCGGGGCTTTTTTATCGTCAAAAATCAGCAGTGAAGTGATGAATACTGAACAGCGGGTATTTCGCTGGCTGTTTAATTTAAAACAACTCATGTATTTAAATCTTTTAGTTTGCAACAGTGCAATTCTGGTTATTACAAAAAATCCTTAAAAATCAAATAACTAAAATGTTAATGATTTTATTTGCAGGAAAATCAACAGATGTCGATTGCATGGTATGCATGTTGCTCTAGGTGAAATATCCCGGAATGTATCTGGCTGCAGAGCGTTTCTGGGTTACCCAACTCCTTGGGGAATCCAATCATGTTGAAGGACATTTTGTTATGAAAACGTTTGTGAAAGTTTTTTCATTGTTAGCTTCGTTTGTACTGGTTGCACCTTTCGCTTTGGCGCAAGCAGATGCAGCTAAACCGGCGCAGGCAGCAGCGAAGTATGAAGCCAAAAGCCCGAAATTAAATCGTGCGCAAATTGATAAGTTACTAGCCAAACCCGATCAGCTGGTTTTTATCGATCTGCGTCGCCCTGATGAGTTAACCAAAATCGGTGGCTTCCCGGTTTACCTCAGCATCCAATTGGCAGATCTGGAAAAAAGTCTCGCGTTCATTCCTAAGGATCGCACCATAGTTACGCTATCCAATCACGCTGGCCGTGCATTAAGAGGCGCTGATTTATTGGCAGCGAAAGGATTCAAAGTTGCTGGCGCTGCCGGTGTGCAGGACTACGAAGCCGAAGGCGGCACCTTGAGCAAAATTGTTCCACCAGCTCCTGCTGCACCAAAAGGCTAGGCCAATTTTCAATTGAGCGGGCGCGGGCATTATCCGCTACCCGCTGACGAATTAACGCTGATCGGATAAAACGAGTTATCGCAAAAAATGAGTGCTTCTGAATTACTACAAACCATGTATGACTCGCCCTTGGGTACATCACTCGCAGAGTCGCTTTACGTTTATCCGCTGGTCGAAGGTATCCATCTGCTTAGCTTGGCGTTTTCATTTGGTTTGATTGTGCTTACCGATCTGCGTTTGATTGGAGTCGTCTTTCGGCAGGTGCCAGTTCACATAGTCTTGCAGCAGTTGCGTCCCTGGTTGTTGGGCGGATTTGTAGCCACGTTTATCACCGGGATATTACTGACATTCGCCGCTGGCCCAGGCTTGGTTGAAGCCCCGATTTTTCCAGCGAAATTATTATTGATTTTTTTAGCGGGGTTGAACGCGCTTTGGTTTGAAGTGAAGTTCGGGTGCAGTGTTATTCGCTGGGGCGGTGCTGCCGTCTTGCCTGCCGGTGCAAAAATTGCGGGCTGGATCTCGCTCGTGTCCTGGAGTTTGGTGGTGATTCTGGGCCGTTTGATTCCCTATCTGGATTCGGGTTTTTAACCTGCATCTGCATAGTTTATAAATTTATGATCTGATCGGAATGTTTATCGTGAACAGCCAAGAGCTTTTTCAAACCATACAAAATAGCGATATCGCAGTCGCCTTGGGACAAGCGCATGTGTTCTTCGGGATTCTGGCGCAGTTATTCCACATTAGCGGACTGGTGTTGCTGCTCACCTCGATCCTCTTGGTAAACCTACGTTTGCTCGGAGTTGGCTTAACGCATTTTTCAGCACCGCAACTGGCGAAATATACCAAGCCATTTGTATTTACCGGGTTGGGATTTTTAATTATCTCCGGAATATTTATGTTGGCTCCAAGCGCTGCACTCTATGAGCCAAACCCTGCCTTCTGGTTGAAACTCAAACTTCTCGCGGTGGCATTGGTGATCCAATTTACACTTTACCGCGCAGTAACGGCCACAGAAACACCAAATCGTTTTGTGGCCATAGTTACGGCAATTATTTCCTTATTGTTGTGGTTTAGTGTCGGTTTGGCGGGGCGCGCGATTGGATTTGTCGCGGCCTGATTATCACTTATTTTTAAAAATCAATTTTTAATCCAATCAAATAATGAGGAAATTTAATGAAACTTAAAGCTCTTGCCATTTGCACCGGTTTGCTCGGTGCCAGCATTGCGTTTTCAAGCTTGACGGTAAATGCACAAAGTTCCGCCGCCGCACAACAGCAGCGCCCAGTGATTAGCCCGGAAGAAGCGCTGCAAAAATTCAGCTTTTTTGTTACCAGTGTTGGAGTAGGTAAGGGGGCTGATCTTGGCGGTTTGGCCGGAGCGGATGCGCATTGCCAATCACTCGCTAAAGCGGCTGGCGCCGGTAATAAAATCTGGCGTGCTTATTTGAGTACACAAGCGGCCGGCGGTAAGCCTGCAATAAACGCGCGTGATCGCATTGGTAAAGGGCCGTGGTTTAACGTAAAAGGTGCGTTGATTGCGAATGATGTTGGTCACTTGCATGGCGACACTCTGGAGCAGGCGCGTTTGGGCAGCAACCTTACTCGCAACCAGGCATTGAGTGAAAAAGGCGAGCGTATTTTAGGTGCGGGTGATACACCTAACCAACACGACATACTGACCGGTTCAAAAACTGACGGTACCGCATTTACCGATGCAGCTGACCATACCTGTAAAAACTACACCAGTGCGGCTACCGACGGCTCGGTGCAAGTTGGTCACTTTGACCGCACTGGTGGCGGCAACGCTTCATGGAACTCTGCACATGGCAGCCGTGGGTGCGGCCAGGAAAATCTGGTTGGCACCGGTGGTGCCGGTTTGTTCTACTGCTTCGCCACTAACTAACGGAAATATGTATGCCGCGTAAATTAATTCCGTTGGCAATAATTGCGCTGCTGGCATGCGCATCCGGTTGCAACCAGCAATCGGATGCGGAGGCCTCAAACGGGAAAGCGACACTGGTGGCGACTGCGACAAACCCTGCAACGGATTTCAAACCTGTCGCGACGCTGCAAGAAATTATGCTGTCGGTGATTGATCCAAATGTCGATCCGATTTGGAATTCAATTTCAACAGAGGTCACTGCAGCGGGTACGGTTGAAAAACGCCCGGAGACTGATGAGGATTGGGCGACGCTGCGCAACCATGCAATTACATTGCGTGAAGTGTCCAACTTGCTGGTGATTCCCGGCCGTGATGTTGCGCATGCGAACACTTCAAGCCATGAATCGGAGTTGCAAGCTGGCGCGATTCAGGAATTGATCGCGGCGCAATGGCCGGAATTTGTCCAGCGCGCCCATGCGTTGCAAGATGCTGCCAAGCTAGCGGTTGATGCAATTGATGCGAAAAACGTCGAGCGTCTGGAAGAGGTGGGTGGGATTATCGAACATGCCTGTGAAGCCTGCCATTCGCAATTCTGGTATCCGGGTGACAAGGTGCCTACTAACTGATTTATTTGCCCCGCTTTTTGTTCCCTTTACAGCCAGCATCCTCGCTGGCTTTTTTATTCCAGCGCTTCTTTACCAATCTGCGATTGCATGAATGATGTTACTTGGGCATGATTCAGCGCCTGTTGAAAATTAACCAGCGATTGTCTGAAGTCCGGGTAATTTCATTTTTCGATGAATTAATAAAGGAGAGTAGAAATGAACGCAGTCTGCGTCATTGTTGCAACTCCTATATCTTGTCTTCCTGCAGCTGTGCCCTGAATGTGTTCCCTTAACCAAACGTTTTATGATTGAAACCACGGTTCGTGATTCGGCTAAAGCCCCCTGAGCTGGTGCATGTTTTCACTAACCCTCAATGAGTCGGCTGTTCCAGCAATAATGAAAAAAATTTCCTCGTTAAACCCTGTGGCAGAGCGCAGCCTGAATATAGCTGCGCTTGCTTTCATTGGTATCGCATTGGTTATCCCCAATCAACTCAGTGCAATATCTTTATCAGCGCTACTTTTTTTCCCTCTGGAGATCCTGCTGGTTGGGTTGCTGTTATTGCTGCCTGGTCGCACTGGCTTGGTTGTGCGCTGGGTGATGGCGGCGTTGCTCGCGCTAGGATTGATTTTTAAATGCGCCGATATGGCCACTTTCAAGGTGTTTGCACGGCCATTTAATCCGGTGTTTGATATTTATTTATTTGCCAACGGCATGAATTTATTAAATGGCGCAATCGGTAAAGCGGGTGCCTTGTTGGTTGCGCTGCTACTGGTGCTGTTAGTAGTTGCGATTGTTGGTGCGGCATTTTGGGTGTTGGGACGAGTACAAAAATTATTGTGCGGGTCGAAAATATTCTCTGTCGTCGTGTTGGTGTGCGGTTTGGTTATCTGGTTGCTGCTGTTTTTTATCGGCTCGCCCAAAGCCTCGGTGCAATTTTACCGGCATCTGCGCGAGCACTTTGTGCATATGGCCGATACGCTGGCCGATATTGAATCTTTTCGCCATGAGCTCCAGCAAGATGATGCGCTGGCGCGCGTAGATGACAACCTGTTTGCGCGCCTGCAAGGGAAGGATGTATTGGTGGTATTTGTGGAATCTTACGGGCGCACGGTGTTAGACAATCCAGAATTTGCAACGCACATCCGCCCGCTGCTCAATCGCACAACACAGCAATTAAGTGCGCAGGGGTTTTCTGCACGCTCGGGTTTTTTAACATCGCCCACTGTGGGCGGATTGAGTTGGCTGGCTCATGGTACGGCTATGTCGGGTTTGTGGATTGATAACCAGATCCGCTACGACAATTTGATGATGAGCAAGCGGCCAACGTTGAATCGTTTATTTAGCCAAGCCGGTTGGCGCACTGTGGCGGTTATGCCGGCGATAACCATGGCCTGGCCGGAGGGCGACTACTACGGCTACGACCATATTTACCACGCTCACAACCTCGGTTACGCAGGCAAACCATTTAATTGGATAACCATGCCCGACCAATACACCCTTGCCGCATTCCAGCAGCGCGAACTTGCCGATAAATCGCGCGGGCCTGTGATGGCAGAAATAGCCCTTATTTCATCGCACGCGCCTTGGACGCCGGTACCGCAATTAATCGATTGGAATAGTGTTGGCGATGGATCGGTATTTAACGCACAAGCGCTCAGTGGCGATAGCCCGGAAGAGGTGTGGAAAGACAACGCGCGCATCCGCGCGCAATTTCGTTTATCGATTGAATATGCACTGGAAAATATTGCGTCCTATGTGACGCACTACGGCGACGATAATTTAGTGGTGCTGGTGTTTGGCGATCACCAACCCGCACCGCTGGTGACGGGCGATACCAGCAACCGCGATGTGCCCATCCATTTAATTACGCGCGACGCGCAAATACTTGACGCAGTCGCGCATTGGAAGTGGACGCCGGGAATGTTGCCCGATACCGCAGCGCCTGTGTGGCGCATGGATCAATTGCGCAATAAATTAATTGAGAGTTTTTCGCTGCCGGATAATTAAAAATTAGCGTGGCAGTGCGAGCAAATCCCAGTGGCCGACGGTGCAATTGCTGTCGGTTATGTGGGCGAGACGAAACATCTTCCATTCATCAATTTGGGCTGCACTTAAGCCGTAGCCTTCACTTACTGCAGCGGCAATCCCGTTAATTAATTCGCTCTGCATCGCCTGGTCTTTGGGACCCAGTTGCCATGGGCTTGGGCGAATCTCAACGGTATAACCTTTTTGTTCCAATACCTGTTGCAAATAAGCCGTGCAATTGGGACCGAGTGCCGGGCCAAAACCTTTATCGCGCATTTGATCCTGATTGAATGCCGCAAGGATATTTTCATCGAGCGGATGTGCTGGCGTCCAACTGGTGGTGCCGTCGTAATTCAGCGCGGCATAAATAGCCGTTTTGCGCGCGTCAATACGGCTAATTAGTGCGTCAACAAATGCAGGTGAGGCGAGGTCAAACAACGCGGAAGCAGACACAATATGAGCGCCAGTAAGCGGTAGTTCTGCGGTGATGGTGAGATCGGCTTGGTAATCTTCAATTAAATAATTTTTGCCGTGGCGGCGCAGTGCTTCGTCCAATAATTTTCCATCGAGGTCGACCAGTCGCCAGACGAGATTGTTAGCGCCCATTTTTGTAAGTGCGCGCAAAGTGGAACCAGTGCCCGCACCCAGGTCGACAATGATGCGGTCGGGCGAAATCGGGTCGGTCGCTTGGCCGAGCCATTCCAGTGCGCGGGTGGCCAGTGCTTTGTCGCGCGCTGCGAAGTCTGCGGGTTCGCGTAAGTCCAGCCATGAAATTGAAAAACCACTCATGTGTTGCTCGCTTTTTATTGGTTAGTAATATCAGGGTTAATGTGAGGGTGAATTTTAATTACATCCGGGCAGTTAATGAGGCCAGGGTTGGGTTTGGCCTTGTGTAATTACATCGGCAACAACTTTTGCGGTGTCTGTCCAGGTGGGCAGTTGTAGTGCTGCCGTTTGCGCCCCGCGTTGCAATTGCGCGTGCAAATTTGGGTTGGTAAGTAATTTTTGTAGTGCATCGGCAAGCGCAGCCACATCGCCGGGCGGCA
>DATIDX010000115.1:0-10180 GCA_035456025.1 Cellvibrio sp.
AGGTTTATCGGCATTTTTTGGATCGGGGAATCAGCGAGCACGACAGTTACCGCGTGACCCAACGTGTATTTCGCGGCGGGACACTAACCGGCGGATCCGTTTTTACAAAAGATATTTCTTACGTAAAAGGATTTGTTGAAAATGTAAATTTTATTCGCAGCGCAATTCAGTCGGGCGTGCCGGAAATTATTCCTATGCTGTTTGTAGGCAAGGTGACGCTGGATGATTTACCGCTGCTGTACGAGCGTCATTTGCAGGGTGTGATTGCCGCGCCTAAATATTTACCGCCAATGTTTAAAAATTTGAATGGGTTATATGTGTGGTTTGGTTTTTCGAGCGGCATGTCGGTGATGAATATCGCCCGCGTGCAACAGCACTTCAGCAAGCTGTTCGATAAAATGCCAACCCCGCCTGCACTGCCATCAAACACCGATGCCGAAATAGACTGAGTTAGATAGTAAATTATGACGTATTACAAAGTTGTACTCTCAGGCGAGAATATTTTTTTTGAAAACTCCAGCGATGCCCCCGAGCCAGTAATTGGGTTTATTACTTGCAAATTAATCAACACCGATACGGAAGAGCTGGCAATCGCCACTGCAAAACGGGATTTACTGGTGCACTGGAACCACAGTTTTAATTCCGACCGGAAACTGGGAATGCCCAAACTGAAAGTGGAGCACATCGCCGAGGTACGCGGTTGGTTTAAACCTAAAAGTACCAATGATTATTATTGGTTCACTGACGCCGCACATAAACAGGCGCAATTGGAACAGTTAACCCAACCACCCCGTCAGTGGTTCTGGCGCAGTGCGGACAAAAAGAAAGCGACTACAGAAGAGTAAATATCTGGACATGGCGCGCAACTGCTAGGCAGTTGCAGCAACACTCTGCGCCGGATCAATCATATTTAGCAAGATAGCGCGCAAGCCGGAGGAATTGATTTCTTCACTGCGCGCCGATATCGGTGAATTGCCAACCCACTCAAAACGCCAGCGGCACAAATGCGCAACATCATCCACATCGCGCACCTCAATCAATTCAAAGCGACGCGCATCGAGACCAAACATTTCGCGCAATTGGAATGCAAAGGGTTCGGCATTTTTGCCGACAAAACTGGAGGCCTGTTGGGTTGGGGCGACGACAAATACATAATCGCGCCCTTGATGTTGCAGATGGCAAACGCCGAGATTTACTGATTGCCCAAGGCGATTGGTCAAGGAGGTATCCACAAACAAAGGATTCATCAACATAAGGATTCCACTGCACATCTATCGTTGAGCTGGCGCCGCGCCTCAGCGCCCCACTCTGGTTAACATCGCCGCCGGTACCAAAGGCTCCCTGCTGCTGCGAGGCCGGCAGTCTACGCACAATTTATGACAGTTCAAGTAAAAGCTGGCGCTGACACCTGGATGCCAACACCCTGAGTGATTGTGTTACTTTATTGCCACACTTCAGAAACACCTGTGGTGAATAGGCGCATTTACGATTGTGCCGGCTTAAAAACTATCTGCTAGAGTTGCTACTAAGGCTGCCGGCGCCCTGAATAGTTCCTCTATTTCTGAACAGATCCTTAATTTCTGACAGATTTTTTGCGCTACGCATTTTGTTTATTTTTTATTCTAAGTCGATATCTCTGCATTCAACCGTCAATAAAAGTTCGTAAAGGAATTGCTATGAATTTCACTCGCCCGCGTATTGCGTTGCTGTCCCTCGCCATCATTTCATTAAGCTCTGGTTGTACTTCTCACGGAGGATCGCCAGATAGCGACCGTCACGCCCGGGTTGCACCAATAGATAGTTTTGGGGATAGCGCTGAGCGGGTGATATATCCCGAACAAAATTGGAGCGCAGCAGACAGTCTGTGGTTTTACAGCGCAGCCCAAGGCTCCACCCTAATTCCCTACAAAATATTCCTGCACCTGGAAACCGCCAGCAGCGAGACTCTCTTTCGCGGCGATGCCAATATGAATCGCCTGCGCTACCTACCCCAAACTAGCTCCGACGCCAATCCGGATGGATTGCCGGTGGGCTGGGTGAAAGACACCCACGCCGGTAAAGACTATGTCGGGTTTAGCTGCGCCGCTTGCCATACAGGCCAAGTGAATTATCAGGGAGCAGCCATCCGGATTGATGGGGGTACGCCTTTGGCAGATATGGATTTGATGCTCAAAAGTTTGTCGGCTGCCCTGAACTCTGCCCTGACGACACCGGAAAAGTTCGAGCGCTTAGCGCAGAAGGTGTTGGAGGAAAACTATCCCGCGGGTAAAGAGACGTTCCGAACCGAACTCGCGGCGGCCGCCCAAAAAGTCGCCGCCTATAACCAGGTCAATGAACCTACCCATGACGGTCAATCCGTCCCTTATGGTTATGCGCGACTGGATGCGTTCGGGCGCATCTACAACCGCATCCTTGCACATCTCACCCCCGGGGAAGCCAACTCCAATCCGGCCAACGCTCCCGTAAGCTACCCTCAACTTTGGGATACCCCGCAGCACGATTTCGTGCAGTGGAATGGAGTCGGTGACAACGAGGGCAAAGGCCCACTGGAGCGCAATACTGGCGAAGCGCTGGGGGTATTTGCGCAATTTGATTTAGCACCGAGAACCTCCGGTACCGGTTATCCCTCATCGGTTTCCCTGCCTAACCTGACACGTCTGGAGCAGCATTTGGAAACGCTTTGGTCACCCAGTTGGCAGGAACTGGCTGAGCAAAAGGTGTTGCCGAAAATTGACCAGACACTTGCCGCCCAAGGGCAGCAGGTTTATCTCGAATACCAGTGCCACACCTGCCATGAACCGATTGACCGCACCGACCCCAAACGCCGGGTTACCGCACAATTCTCCAGCCTGCAAACCATTGGTACAGATCCATTTATGGCGATGAATGCGCTCAAGTATTCCGGTAAAACCGGATTTTTCGCCGGGCAAAAGATGTTTCCGCTCAAGCCTGATTCACCATTATTCCCCGCAACCAGCCAGGTTTTACCAGCGTTGAGCGTGGCAGTAGCAGGGGTGATCGCCGGAGCAGAGCGTCCAACCAGTGACGCAGTTGCCACCAAAACGGATAACCCGGTTGAAAGGACCGAGCGCCACCTGGATTTCGAAGTCGTCAATAAACATAACCCCGCCACTCTGGCTTCGTACAAAGCGCGACCGCTCAATGGCGTCTGGGCTACAGCGCCCTTCTTGCACAATGGATCTGTCCCCAGCCTCTACGAACTGTTTATGCCCAGTTGCAGCGATGCAGAAATCGCCAGCGGCAAAATTTGTCGCCCCAACCGGTTCACTATAGGCACACGGGAGCTCGATCCGGTCAAAGTCGGCTTTGTACAGCGCGATCCGGCGCAATATCCAGGCCTGTTCGTTTTTGACACGCGCTTGCCGAGCAACTCCAATAAAGGTCATGAGTATGCCGCCGGCGTTACCCCGGTATTTGTACTGGATGAGCAGGGGCGCCCGGTGAAAGATGCAGCCGGAAAACCGTTGATGCGCAAGCTCACCCCAATCACACCAGCGCAGCGTCTGGCGCTAGTTGAATACTTGAAAACTCTTTAGCATCCCCCACCCCCTTCCCCTCCCCCTTCCCGGTCAATCCGGGAAGGTGCGGCTCACGCTTTCACAATTGCTCACAACTTTATGCCTACCCCTTCCATTACATTACGCCCCCTCGATAAACCCTACTGAACCACCTTCACTTTTAGGGGTCTTTACGCAATGAACCGAGCGCCATAGCTGGGTATTTGTACCCTAACATTTGCTGGCGATTTGATTGACACCAAGCGCCGCGCCACACAAAATCACCGACCAGTTTTAAACCCCAGGAACCTGCTGAATGAATATTGACCGATTTTCGCCGCTGCTCCAGCGCACTACCCTGCTCCTCTCGCTAATAGGAGGAATGTCTTTATTAACCGCCTGCGGCGGTGGCAGCGACGACAAATCCTCGGCCAGTTCTGCTGCGGTTTCCAGCTCATCCCTGCGCAGTAGCTACGCTGCCGCCTCGGTTCCTGCCAATGGTTCCGGCACTTGGCCTAGCGTTAAAGTCGAAGCCCAAAATCCAAAAGTACTCACATTCCAATGGACAGCAGTTGAGGGAGCGACTTATTACAAGCTCTACAAACACGACGCCGCAACTGGCGGTGTAGTACAGGTAGGCGGCGACCTGACAACTACCCAAGCGACCGACGAAATTGGCGTGCACGTGCACGATTGGGTGAATAACTACTATTACGTAGAAGCCTGTGATGCAGCGGCATGCCAAAAGTCCAACCTGACTTTTACGGCCACTGAAATGATCAAGGCGATTGGCTACATCAAGGCCTCCAACGCCGACGCAGCTGACTTGTTCGGCTGGAGCATTGCCGTATCAGCAGACGGCACTACTCTGGCGGTGGGTGCACCAGCAGAAGACAGCAAAGCAAAGGGAGCCAATGGCGACCAAGCTAACAATGAGAGTAGTAACTCCGGCGCGGTTTACATTTTCGTCAAACAAAATGGCGTGTGGGTGCAACAAGCCTACCTGAAGGCATCCAATACCGAGCAACCGGATAGCAATCCCTATCTCCAGCGAGTGAATGATCGTTTTGGTTATCAAGTTGCGCTGTCAGACGATGGTAATACCCTCGCGGTATCGGCCATTTTGGAGGATAGCCCTTCTTACGGTATTAATTGCAACCAGGATAATCATCAGGTCACGAGTGCAACCGGCACCGAGCATAGCCTAATGGCACGGGATTATAATGTCGGCGCCGTCTACATATTTAACCGTGCCCAAGCGGAGTGGAGCCAGGCTGCCTATGTAAAACCGGTTAACTCACTTGTTTATCTGGATCCCAGAACTACAGCCGATGACCTGCGCTTCGGTGAAACTATTGCCTTAGCAGGTGATGGCAAAACCCTTGCAGTGGGAACCACTGTCGAGCTCACGGGTACATACGGCGTCATCAATGCCGCCAATACTTCGTCTGATAGCAACTCATCAGGAAATGTTTGCGTGGAGTTTTATCCGTCCAGCGCCTCTGCTGACAGTAGCTCATCAAGCTCAAGCTCCTCATCCAGTATTGTTGACAGCTCATCCAGTACCAATAGTTTTACCGGCGGTGTTGCATCAGGTGCAGTTTATTTGTTCCACCTGACTGAAAATGGCTGGGATGAAGAGGCGGTTGTAAAAGGATCCAATGCCCAAGTAGGTGATTTATTTGGTACCGCCGTTGCGCTATCAACCGATGGCAACACCATGGTAGTGGGCGCAATTGGTGAGGACGGTAGCGGTACCGGCAGCACTGGCGATCAGGTGAATAATGGATGCTACTACTACAGTGGTAACCTGGTTACCTATGATGGCAGCGCATTGACGGTAGATGCCGCGTGCACAACAGCGGCCAAGGTATATTTTGCCGGCAATTTGGATAATGGCGCAGCTTACGTTTTCACCCGTGCTAACCAATTGTGGGCGCAAGAAGCCTACCTGAAACCCTCGACGCCATTCTGGGCCACCCGTTTTGGTACGAGCGTCGACATTTCCGGTGATGGCACTACCATCACCGTAGGCGCACCCGGCGATGCGAGCAAGTCAACCACGGTCAACGGCGACCAGTCACAAAGCCTGGAGTTCGCCAATACCGGTGCGGCTTACATCTTCAAAAAAGCGGGGGCAGCTTGGTCGCAGGAAGCCTTCATCAAACCCTCAACCCTGACCAAAAATACTGCCATTAATTTGATCCCCAGCCAGACAGGTGGCCATGGCAGTATCCAAATTTCGGGTGGTGGTGAATTCGGCGGCGATGTGAGCTTGTCACAGGATGGCAACACACTGGCGGTTGGTTCTTTCCGTGAGCCGAGTAGCGCTATAGGTATTAATCTCGACCAGGGTGATACCAGTGCCCCACGCGCCGGCGCGGTGTTTGTGTTCACCCGCGACAACACTGCCTGGAACCAGAAGAGCTATGTCAAAGCCAGCAATACTGATAGCGATGACCGCTTTGGTTTAGCGGTTGATTTATCAGGCGATGGTAAAACCATGGCAGTTAACGCACCGCGTGAGTCTGGTCGCGGTTATGCAACTTCAAGTGGAGCCAGCTCTTCCGTCAGCAGCCCAGACCCGGCCGATGATTCAGCCGAAGCCGCCGGTGCAGTCTACCTCTTCTAAAAAAGTGCAAAACAACTACGGGATGCATCTGCATCCCGTTTTTTTTGCCTGTGATTTGGATAAAAACTACTAGATTTTTTACTGCCAGACCAATCGATAACCAGCGTCTGTGTCACCCGCAACAAAATCACTGCAAACCCATAAATCACCCACAGCAACCAGCGACCCGCCGCTAAACACCAGTGGCACCTGGTCGCGCAGCCAGGGCTCCAAACTGTATTCCTGCAGCAACTTTTTTAAGGTTTGCGAATGCGCACGACCAGCGGGTTTACACCGCTCGCCACCTTTGCGGTAGCCAATGTGCAGATCCGGTAAATCGGTTTTCAAACGGGGCTTTGCGGCTTGATCGGCCAATGCAAATTGCAACTTCATTGACGGCAATTGCGCTGGCAACACATACAAGCGTCGGCGATAAACTTGCAGCGACACATTGCCCCAGGTCACTTTGGCTTGGGCATCCTCACGCCCCTTCAGTAGCTGCCGCTCGATTTGCTGCCAGTGCAATTGCTCGGGTGTTGTGTGCTTGAGTAAACGCAGCCAGTAGCGCAACAAGTTTTGTTGCCGTGTCAGCGAAAGCGCAAGTAATGCGTCAAGGCTAATACTTTGCCCGATACGCTCCAAAAGTGGTGCACTAGCGATGAGATCCGCGTGCGCGAACTCCTCAATTAATACTTCTTGCTGCGCGCACAACTCAGCCGTTTGCTGCCATTTACGTTTGAATTCCGGCCAGCGATTGTGCAATAACGGCATGATGTTATTGCGCAAAAAATTGCGGTCGTAGTCATCGTCAAAATTGCTTTCATCATCCACCCAGCTGAGTTGATGGGCCTGCGCATAATCCTCTAGTTCAGCGCGCGTAAAATGCAGCAGCGGTCGCACTAAAAAACCAGAACCTAGCACGCGCACCTGCGCCATGGCCGCCAAACCGCGCGGGCCTGTGCCACGCATCAACCGCAGCAACAGGGTTTCCGCTTGATCATTTGCGTGATGAGCAGTGAGCAACAGATCTTGCGGTGCGAGATTTTTTTCAAACACCGCATAGCGCGCCGTGCGCGCCGCATCTTCAATGCCCTTACCGCTATTTTCCACGCGCACTTTTTCGCTGTGAAAGGGAATTGAATAACGCGTACAAAAATCCGCGCACTGCGCCTGCCAATGATCGGCATTGGGTGATATTTGATGGTTGATATGCAGCGCGCGCAAATGCACCGGCAATTGCAATTGCGCCAACGCATGCAAAAGCACAGTTGAATCGAGGCCACCGCTAAAACCCACCCACCAAATAGCGGGTGCAGAAATTGCTGGCAGATAAATGCGTAGTTGTTCAGTGGTAAAAGCCATAACATAAACCTGATTGCTGGGTGCATTAAAACCGAAACCCAGCTAAATAAAAACCCTGCCTTGCCCCTGCTGCGCGATGAGAGGCAAAATATCAACCTATTTCTTATCCGGGCACAGCCAATATTATGAGCAGCATTCCTTATGGCCACTGGCCGTCACCCATCAGCACTGAATTACTCACCGCTCAAGGTGTTCGCATCAGTGACCCCCAATCTGTGGGCGACCGGCTTTACTATTTAGAAACACGTCCGCAAGAAAAAGGCCGCAGTGTATTGGTATGTGAACGCGATGGTATTCGCACCGTAATGTTCACGAAAACACTCAACATCCGCACTCGCGCCCAGGAATACGGCGGCTCATCTTATCTGGCGACGGAAAATTATATTTTCTATGTCGACGATAGCGACCAACGAATTTACCAATACGAAATCCTTTACGTGCGCACAACACCAATAACACCGGAAGGAGCATTTCGTTACGCCGATTTTTGTTTTGATGCACAGCGCCGATGTTTACTCGCCGTACAGGAAGATTATTCAACAAATTCCCATCATCCGAGCACCAGTATCATTTCAATCAATTTACAAACGAAGGCAATCTCAATCCTGGCAAAAAGTGCAGACTTTTATTCCAACCCTCGCCTATCACCCGATGGCCAACAATTGAGTTACCTGCGCTGGTTTCACCCGCAAATGCCGTGGGATGGCACAGAATGCGTGCTCGCCCAATTGGATCAGCTGGGAAATGTGACGCAAGAGATAATCGTTGCAGGCAGCAGCACGGAATCTATTTTTCAGCCGCAGTGGTCGCCCGACAACCAGTTGTATTTTGTCTCTGACCGTAGCAACTGGTGGAATATTTACCGCTGGAATGGCAACACTGCTGAGCCAGTCCTGCTCATGGACGCCGAATTTGCTACACCGCAGTGGACCTTTGGCATGAGCACTTACGGCTTTATGAACGAACATGAAATTTTTTGTTGTTACACACGGCAAGGAACATGGCACTCAGCGTTGCTCGATATCCGCAGCAATAAACTACAACCGCTGGACATGGGTTTTACCGATATTTCTGCACTGCATTGCAAAAATGGCACCGCCTATTTTGTCGGCTCCGGCACAACCTTTTCATCACAATTGTGGCAATTTGGTACAGGCGGCCTCGCACCTTGGACCACCGTTAATGATCCGGTTTGCGCTGACTACATTGCAGAACCAATACCCCTCACTTTCCCAACAGCAGACGGCGAAATTACCCATGGCTTTTTTTATTCGCCGAAAAATGCGGATGTAAGCCCCGCTGCAGATAGTTTGCCGCCGCTGTTAGTGATGTGCCACGGCGGCCCTACAGGCGCAACTCAAAGCTCCCTCAATTTAAAAATCCAATTCTGGACCAGTCGCGGTTTTGCCGTGCTGGATGTCAACTATCGCGGCAGCACCGGTTACGGCAGGCACTATCGCGACCGTTTGAAAAACAATTGGGGCATTACCGATGTAATCGACGTGTGCAGCGGTGTGGATTATTTAGTTGCACGAAACCTCGTCGACAAAAATAAAGTTGCCATTCGCGGCTCCAGCGCCGGTGGTTATACCGTGCTGGCGGCATTGACGTTTAGCAATGTGTTTAAAGCCGGCGCAAGTTTATATGGCATCGGCGATCTAGAAGCACTCGCGCGCGATACACATAAATTTGAAGCGCATTATCTGGATTCACTGGTGGGCGAATATCCCGCGCAACAACATATTTATCGGGATCGCTCACCGATTTATCACATAGACCAACTCAATTGCCCAGTGATTTTTCTGCAGGGCTTGCAAGATAAAGTAGTGCCGCCGGCGCAGGCAGAAGCAATGGTCGCGGCCTTGCAACATAAAGGCATAATGACGAAATACATTACCTTTGAAGAGGAAGGACACGGCTTTCGGCAAGCGCAGAATATCCAGCGCGCGCTTGCAGAAGAGTTGGCGTTTTATCAAAAAGTGTTTGATAAGGCTCATTGAAAACAAAAAAATCGCAGAGAAATGTCCCATAATGCCAGTCAGTTAAGGTTATTTAAAATCGTATTAATCGTCATCCTCGCGCACGCGAGGATCCATAAACTGCGATGACTATCGCAACAACTGTACTCCCGCGTGCGCGAGAGTATCGAAACGGCGAGCAGGGATTTTTTAAATCGCCTGTGTGACTTTGCTGTCACATTGTTTTTACTGTTACTCATATCCAACCCCTTAGTTGCTTTCTCTCGTATAAATTCACTGGAATCCTTTGCTGCTTTTTGCGTTGGTACAATTCCAATACTTCCGTGGTGTTCAGCCGGGAAAGTTCGAGCGGCGATGAAGGCGTGGATCGGCTCACTGCGCACCTCATATGTTGCGGATTGCGATAAAGAAAATCTCATTTACATAATCGTGCCTTGGTCAAAATTAACGGGGTCAAATTCGTTGAGTGAAGTTCGTTGATCGGAATTCGTTGATAAGAAATTGGCTGATGAATATTGATCAGTTGTCAGCAATCCACAACCCCAAGAGCAACCGCTGTGCCAACGCAAAAACAAGGTCAACAGCACAAGCCTTGGTTAGCCTCCCGCGAAAGAGGCATAATGAACAAAATACTATTTATCGAGGAAAAAGCATGGGCCGTGGCGACCGCCCAGCGAAAAGGGCTCGGCTTACATGACCGCCGCTGGTTT
>DATIDX010000116.1:0-7041 GCA_035456025.1 Cellvibrio sp.
GAAAAGTTCCGTCAATAATTCGCATGGGAAACTCTTTTGGCGCGCTCTCCTGTGCCAACCAGTAAAACTTGGTTTTATTTTTGGTAAACATGTTTCCGCATCCTGTCAGAAAAAGCACTGCGATCAATAATAATTTGAAAATTATGAGTTTAGCTTTCATGATTTCGCATTGATCTTATATTCAATTTCCTTGTAATTGCACCTGCTTAATTTTTTGTAAATAGATTCGCTGGTGCAGTGAATGACCTCTGTTGCGCCTATCAAGATGGGTTAATCGTCGTGAGTGATTTTCTTCAGCACAATAGTCTCTTTGCCGTTGGTCAGACTGATAGTGCTGCTGGTTTTTGGCAACGTTGGGTTGATTATTACAGTAACTTCTCGACTTCCGTCGCTTAGCTTTTGCATTACTTCATCTGTCTCTTGGTAATTAAAATTTATACCGTATACATATTTTTTCTTATCGTTAGGAAAGAGCGTCGTAAATACTATGCCGGACGGAACAGGTTTTTTTGCGTAATTGGGTTCAAAAGGTGTATTTATTCGATAACTTTCTCCATTGAAGAATGAAACACCGAAGGAACCAATTTCTCTATCGGGAGTTGATGAAAAACTCCATGGGTAAGGTTTCCGGTATTTTTCCCATATACCAAAAGGTACGCCCTCTTTTTTAATCTTTGCATATATATCAGGAGGTAAATATTTTAAATTTCGCTCTGCATATTCTTTAGTATTGTCTATAGGAGTTCCCATGGGATCACGCATATCGGCGTCATAGGGTTTTGCATAACCAAAAAATACTTCCCTGTTCTCTCTTCCTACCACCCAAACTGCAACGGCACCACCTGGCGCCATTCCAACAACGATACCATTGAAGATGGGGTAATCCCTATTTCTGGCAACGCCCTCCTTAAATAAAGCTAGAATTTTTTCGTAAGGCAAATCGAAGCTGCCATGGTAAAGCTTGTTTTCCCAAAATGAATAAAAACGGATATCGACTCTATCTGGCAAGGCCTTGAATTGATCGCCGACCACGTGAGTGGAGCTGCCACTACCCCAGCCGGAGGTAATACTGGCAGCAGTGGGCACATACAAGCCATGATTTTCGTTATAGTAATAAAAGGTGCCGTCAACAACGCGCATTGGGAATTCCCTTGGGGCGCTTTCCTGTGCAACCCAATCAAATTTAGTTTTATTTTTAGTAAACATATTTCCGCATCCTGTCAAAATTAATAATGTAATCATTAATGATTTAATGAAAATTATTTTAGCCTTCATAGAAACCCCTCTCGCGGCGCCGCATTTCGCCTTTGCCTTCAAATCTAGGCCCCATGCCAATTTTTTCTTTGGCTGACATGTGCAAATGCTTGTTTCTGATCTTTATAAGTAAGGGCGCGCATCGGTTATATTGGGATATATCGTTAACTATATATTGATAAATATTACCATCCAACTCAGCCAACTCTGCGTATTTGTTGATAATGTCATTTGAGGCTAGTTCAAGCTCCGCATGGTTTATTGGGACTTGCTGCTTCTTTGCATGCTCCGCCATCACTTTGAGCGGTATGCGGCAATAGGCGTTGGATATATTTTTTCGGTTTGCCTTGGTGCGGGCATGTATTGCTTGACCGAAATCATTAAAGGTTTCTTCGTATTCTATTTCCTGTATTTGATTATTCAGCGAATACCACCCTTCGGTGATTAACTGACGGGCATCCTGCTTAACCTCGTGTGGGTTGCCGCTATAGAGAATAAAAGTTTCCTTACTATTTTCCGGATCATCATTATCATGGTAGCTCCCACCGATATCCGAGTGGGCGCCAGGCATAAAATATTCAATACCTCCTTTATCCTTGGTGCTCTTGATATTAGTCAAGGAAAAATTTTTACGGTATTCATCTGCTGCGGAAAGTTGTACCGCCAGATCGGCTTCGCTTACTGCCCGAAGGTGAAGTTTTTCTACATCGTCTTTAAAACTGGTTCCATGCGATGAAACTGTATCAAATAATCCTGCAAAGCGAACCTTTGCTTCTTTTACTTCAAAACCTTGTAATCGGAGTTTGTCTTTTATGGTTTGCTCTTCCTCTAACAGTAATTTGTAAATCGCGTAGCGTGCGGTCGCAGCACCACGGCTAAAGCCAAATAAATCAAAGTGCAGCTGTTCAAAGTAGTGAACATCTGGGTCGAGAGCTTTTCCTTGGTATGGTTTTTTAAAAATTGCCGCAATCGCATTGGTGATCCCTGAATTACACTTATTTTTTATGCCGGCTTCACCAATGCCCATACCATAGCCTTCCAGTTTATCGGTTTGGTTATTGCGCGTGCCGGCACCTTCGGTGTAAATCTTTACAGTAATATCGAAACCCTCGGCCTGCTGATCCAAGGTGTAGGAATCCAGTGAAGCAATATTAGTAAAAAAGTTTTCGTAGCTGTCGTTACCACCTTTAATTTTGCTCCACAGGGATTTGCTTTTTTCATAGAATTCATTTTTTGCAATGCGGCTACTGATATTGGTTTTGTTATTGCCGGTACCGTCGTACAGCAATACGCAGCGCACTTTCACCGGCTTTTTATCGCCGACCGGTTCTTCTTGTTGTTCTGCTGCGGGTGGTTTTACTGCTTCGCCTATTTCCATTTATGTATTCCCCTCTTATATGTTTGCGATTTTGGCAGGTATTTTTTCGATAACGATTGCGCCGCGTTTGGCGGTGTCGGATGAGCTATAAACCAGATGTTTGTATTGGCTCTTGTTATTCCAGAGGTTTTCAGCGGCGATGGCAATCAATGCGGGTGCGGTCGCGCTGCCTAAATCTCCGTAACAATCGGCTGGGTGTTCTGTTCTTACCGGGTCTTTAAATTTGGGTTTGTTGCGTAAATAGGCCACACCGTATTCCTTCGCCCAAAAGTTTTCTCCGTTCATGCTGCTGTAGATTGCATCGATGCTTTGCTCTGCCTGGTTTTTTAGCGCTGTTTTAAATGCTTGATCCAAGCCATCGCCGCGATAGGCTTCCTCGCTGTGCATATGTCCGGTTTCTTCGGCTACTCCCGGTGGATGCAGGGCGATCATACAATTATTTTTCACCATTGCCAGTTGCGGGTCAGATGTTAGCAGCAGGAAGCAGGCACCTTCGCCTGCGGCAAAGCTATCGGGAGATTGAATCGTCAGTAGGCGATTGGCTTCATCAAGCGTTTTAATTTGGCTGGGGTGGATGTGCGAGTCACTAGCACCAATGAGGATCAGCGGGTTGCCGGAAAGACGATGGAACGCAAACTCAATGGCTTCAATGCCAGCGGCGCGGCCGGTGTGAAAACTGCGCGTTAGTTCCGGTGATATGGCAGGGCCACAGTGCGCAGCGAGGTTGTCGGTTAATAGTCCGTGCGGCATAACCGGCCCGGATTCGGGTTCCGGCATGGCGAGCATGAGTGGTATGGGTTGGGTAATCGGCTGGTCTTTGCAGGCGTCGATTGCGGTGATGATGGCCATTTTTATCCGATGGTCGAATTGCGCGTGGTACGGATTGCACTCCTCCACTTCGAATGCAAACTCATCGAATAGCGCCGGTGGCACTAGTGCCATAGTGATAGGCTCACCGTTTTTGCTGCGCTGGTCAGTGCGTTGGTAGCCGCTGATACCGGCGGCAACAGCATAATAGGTTGAGGTAGCAGATGGACCAATGGCGGTAATCATTCCCATATTGGCGATGTAGAGCTGATGCGACAATCCATTGTTCATTTCAGTGTTTCTCTTTTGGATGTTGGTAATGTGCGCCTGCTAATTATCCATGATCAGGTAATTTAAAGTTGCGATGCATCCTAAAAAAATACGAAACCCCCACTTTTCAGGGTGGGGGTTTCGTATTTTTTTGCGTTGGCGTCGGTCTTTAGCGCAGGTCTAGTTATGAAAGGGAAACACACACGTAAAGTTGCTGCCTTTGCCCGGCTCGCTGGTGATTTTTAACTCGGCGTCGTGCCGCATCAATACGTGTTTGACTATGGCGAGGCCAAGCCCTGTGCCGCCGGTACCGCTGTTGCGGCTGGCGTCTACGCGGTAGAAGCGTTCGGTTAAACGCGGTAAATGCTGGGGCTCTATCCCCGGGCCGTTGTCGCTGACCGATACGTAAAAATGTTTTTGGTCCTGCCTGAGCAGGATTTTTACTTCGCCCTCATTGGGCGTGTATTTGATCGCGTTGGTGACCAGGTTGGAGAAGGCGCTGTGCAGTTCCTTCTCGTTGCCGGAAAATAGCAGCGGTTTGGCGACGTTGTTGCAGGTGAGGGTCAGCTGCTGGGCCTTGTCTTTGCTCAGCACTTCCGCTTCGCTTTTAACTATGGTGAGCAGCTGTTCGATGTTGATGGGTTTGTGGTTGTGGCCGGCCTCAGTGGTCTCCAATTTGGACAGCACCAGGAGGTCGTTGATCAACAGCGACATACGCTTGGCTTGCTGTTGCATCTGCTGCAGGGGTTTATCCCAGCTGGGGGTAGTGTTGTTGTCGGCCAGGGTTTCCACGTAGCCGTTGATCACCGTGAGCGGCGTGCGCAGTTCGTGGGATACGTTGGCCACAAAGTCCTGCCGCATTTTCTCCAGATTGTGTAATTGGGTCACGTCGCGCACGACTATCAGGCGCTCGCGTTTGCCGAAGGTGGTGATCTGGAATTGCAGGTGCTTGGAGGGAAAGCGCGGTGAGGGCAGCTCCAGCGGCTCCTCGTAATTGCCCTCCTCAAAATAGCTGACAAAACGCGGGTGGCGGATAAAGTTGATGACTGACTGGCCCTGGTCCTTGGTGCTGAGCGCCAGCATGCGGTGCGCAGCCGGGTTCCAGAAGTCCAGATTGCCGCGCGCATCCAGGATCACCAGGCCGTCTTTCAGCGCCGAGCTGATTTCCTGGATACGTTTGATCACCGCTTGCAAATTCTCCTTTTCGGTGCGCTGGTTGCGCTGCAGGTGGTAGATGTTGTCGCAAATCTGGCCCCAGATACCGCTCGCTTCGGGTGGGTGCTCGGTCTCTCGGTGCAGCAACCACTGGTTGAGCTGGCGCATTTGCAAGAGCATCCAGGTGATGTAGATGGCGCAGCCGATCAGCATCCACAGTAAATAGTGGTCGCTGAAAAACCCAATGATGCTGGAAACCACAAGGATCACCAGGATGCGTTGGAGTTCGGTACTAAAGCCTTTTAACAAGGGTGGAGCCTCTCGGAAGTTGCGTAATCAGGCTTCAATACGGGTGGAGAAACGGTAGCCTGTACCACGCACGGTTTGCACCAGGTCTTCATGGCCGTCAATGGTCAGGGCTTTACGCAGGCGGCGGATATGGACATCCACTGTGCGCTCTTCCACGTACACATTGCCGCCCCAGACATGATCCAGCAGTTGGCTGCGAGTATAGGCTCTTTCCTGATGGGTCAGGAAAAACTCCAGCAGGCGATATTCGGTCGGGCCCATATCCACTGACTGGTCGTTGATGGTCACGCGGTGGCTGGCTGGGTCGAGGCACAAGCCCTGCACGGTAATGGGCGCGGAGTTGACTTGCGGATCGGCGCGGCGCAGTACTGCTTTCAGGCGCGCAACCAGTTCGCGCGGGGAGAAGGGTTTGGTGATGTAATCGTCGGCGCCCACTTCCAGCCCCTGGATCTTGTTGTCTTCCTCGCCCTTGGCGGTGAGCATAATGATAGGGGTGTTGGCGGTGACTTCGTCGCGCTTCAGGCGGCGCGCCAGTTCAATGCCGCTGGTGCCGGGCATCATCCAGTCGAGCAGGATCAAGTCGGGCTTTTCGTCGATGATCAGGCTGTGTGCATCCTGCGCATTGCTCGCTTCCATTACTTGGTATTCAGCCATTTCCAGCGCCACCCGCAACATATCGCGGATTGCAGATTCATCGTCGACGATAAGGATTTTACGACCGGTCATAAAAGTTCTACCTGAAAAAACCACGGTGAGCTGCACAGGTTTGTGAAGCTATTGTTGCAGCTTATTAAATGAGTTCAGTGTTACACATTTATGACAGGTGAAAAATTTTACCCGCGCACTTAAATCCCTCGTTTGTCATTGAGGATAGCCGCAGCGGCGTTACGCCGCCGGGTTTTACTGCGCCAGTCCGGTTAACAGCGCCGCATGGAAACGATCCGGCGCCTGGATTTGGGGCGAGTGGCCGAGATCGGCAAAGGTTATCAGCCGTGCACGGGGAATCGCTTTCGCTGTTTTCGGCCCCAGCTCGCGATAGTTGCCGAGGGTTTTTTGCACGGCTGGCGACGCTGCATCTTTACCGAGCGCGGTGTTATCCAGTTCGCCAATGAGCAACAGCACCGGCATTTGCAGTTGGGGAAATTCGTACAGCACCGGCTGGCTCATGATCATGTCGGCGGTCAGGGCGGAATTCCAGGCGACCAGCTCTTTGCCCGCGCCGCGCAACATGCCCGCTTGCATCTCTACCCACTGGTCAAATTCCGCGCGCCACTCACCGGCGTAATAGGTGCTCAGCTGGTATTTATGCAGGCTTTCCGCTGTGGTTTTCAGCTCGCGCGCATACCAGTCATCCACACTGCGATAGGGAACACCGAGCGCTTTCCAATCTTCGAGGCCGATGGGGTTCACCATCACTAACTGCTCGCTTTGCTCGGGGTACATGAGCGCAAAACGGGTCGCCAACATGCCGCCCATGGAGTGCCCCATCAGGGTGACTTTTTCGGCGCCGATAGAAGCCAGTAGCGCATGGGTGTTGCTAGCGAGTTGTTGGAAACTGAATTGATATTGTGTTGGTTTGCTGGATTTGCAAAAGCCGATTTGGTCGGGCGCTATCACGCGGTAGCCCGCTTTGGCCAGCGCATCAATAGTCCTCGCCCAAGTCGCCGCACAGAAGTTTTTGCCGTGCAGCAACACCAGCGTCCGGCCATTGGGCTTTGCCGGTTTAACATCCATATACGCCATTTCCAACACTTGCCGTTGGGAGGTGAACTGGAACGTCTTCACTGGATGGGGATATTCAAACCCGTCGAGGCGCGGGCCATAGACCGGCGGTGAGGCGGCGCTACTTACGCCGCAAACCAGCATTA
>DATIDX010000117.1:0-16048 GCA_035456025.1 Cellvibrio sp.
ACTGAAATCAAACGCTTCTCTTGCAAGATAAACGCAACTGTCGTGGTGCTGTGGCGACCCGACTCCCCCGGTGCCAGAAAGAGCGAGTGCACATGGATACCGACGTTGTCCTGAAAATAGCGCGCCGAGAACTCAATCTCCTCAACGTCGTCGGATTCCGGCAATTCAGCCCGCAAAAAGGTGTTTAGCTCTTCGCGCTGTTCGTCGCTGGGCTCATGCGCATCAATCCAAAGGGCGCTACTTAACGCGATTTTGGTGTTTTCGTCCGGCTGTTTGTCCTCGCGCAGAGTGTTACCTTGAACTTTAAACATTCTCAACATCGGTGTTTATCTCCTGCAGCTTCAAGGTTTGCGGGTGGATCCGGGTAATTTGGCGGCTTTATAGCATAGGCCAAATAAACTTAACCTATTTTATTAAGTTTTCGCGGTAAATTGCTCTCGGAAAAGCGCACAAAGGCAAATACAGGCAGTTTCTGCTAAGGTTAGCCCGCCTTAATAATGAGCCTCGATTATGCAAATTCGCCAAGTGTCTGCCACGCTGGACCGCAAGCTTGCGCAGCTTGACCAACAACTTAAAAAGCTCGAACAAGAAGATCGCAGCGGCACAACACCAGACACACAACGGGAACAGGACATTCTGGCGCTGCACAAAATGCGCGACAAACTGGTTAAATCAAAGGAGCTGGCTTGGCGCGCCCATCAGCTGCAACAGGCTAACGACGAAGCCGGCCGCGCGCGTCAGCGGTTGATTGGATTATCGCTCTGTGCTTTCAGTGTGATTGGGGCAGGAGTGCTGGTATTTCTGGCATTCAGGTAGCAGCAAAAGTAGGCCGACTAGCCGGTAGTCGGCCTCGGGGATACTAGCCGGCGACAGCGGCATCAATCAACGGCTTCAACTCACCTTTCTCATTCATCTCAGTGATTATGTCGCAACCGCCAATCAACTCACCTTTAACCCACAACTGCGGGAAGGTCGGCCAGTTGGCGTATTTTGGCAGCTCGGCCCGAATGTCCGGGTTGCTCAGAATATCTACATAAGCGAAACGCTGGCCGCAGGCCATCAAAGCCTGGGAAGCGCGCATGGAAAAACCGCATTGTGGTGCGCTGGGCGAGCCCTTCATATACAGGATTACATCGTTTTCGCTAATTTGCTGCTTAATCGTATCTAACACGTCCATCTTATTTACCTCGATATTCGGTATGGGATTTCAGGAACTTAAAGGGCAACCTACCAACGGCTAAATGGGGGTTAACCTGGATGAGGTCAAGCGCCAAAGCCGACCTATATCCGAGTATTTTGCTCAAGTATTGCCATTTTACCCCAGCTGGTACCGGCAGGCCAATCTCGCCCGATTGCCAAACGCTGATTTTTGCATATTCTGTAACAAGCCATTCCGCTTCCACCCGCCGTATTAAAGGTTGTGCAAGACCGTGAAGTTTAATCTGCGTATCCAAGTCTTTTTAGTATTTGCCTGCTTTGCCGTGTTGCTGACCGGTGGTTTATTTTTATATTCACGGCTCAGTTTTGAGCGTGGATTCAATCACTATATGGAGCAAAAAGAGGCGTCGCGCAATGCACGGTTGATCAGCGCCCTGGAGCACCACTTTGCCTATAACGGCAACTGGGACGCGTTTGAAACCAATCAACATTATTGGGAATTATTTGTTTGGCAATACAGTGCCAACATGCGCCAGCGCAATGAGCGCCCTATCCCCTTTCCCTTTCCGCCAGAATTGGACACGCGCATCAATAATGATGATGACAACAGTGAACGCAACGCTTTCCTTATCCGCAAAAATACCCAGGAAGCGCGCAGGGACAGCAGGCGTGAACCAGCGCAACCCGAGGATTTTTTACGCCATCAACCCTACAAACGTTTCATTCTGCTAAATCATAAAGAAAAAATAATCAGCGGAAAAAAATGGCGCAATGAAACCTATTTTTTCAGCGACCTTTTTGTCAATGTCGATGGTAAGCAAAAACTGATTGGTTATCTGGGCACACCGATGAACCCTGCCCTGCGCGATTTGCGCGATAACGAATTTGCCAAACGCCAACAAAATCATTTTCTATTGATGGCAATGGTTGCTCTCGCAATCGCATTGGTTTGCGCAATTCCGCTGTCTTATCTGTTGACGCAACGGGTCAAGAAACTGGCGCAGCATGTGCAACTCCTGAGTGAAGGTGAATATCAGCAGCGCTTATCCACAAAAGGGCAAGACGAGATTTCTACGCTGGCTGAACATCTCAACCATCTTGCACAAACGCTCAACCAAACTGCACAGGCCCGTAAACGTTGGGTTGCCGATATTTCCCACGAGCTGCGTACGCCACTTGCGGTGCTCAAAGCGGACCTGGAAGCACTGGAAGACGGTGTGCGGAAATTCGACGCAAAAGCCATCACCCGCCTGCAAAAACATGCCACACGGCTTGCAAGTTTAGTGGATGATTTGTATCAACTGTCACTGACCGATATAGGTGCAATGAGCTATCGCAAACAGGCCTGCGATATTGGCGAATTACTCGGGGAATTAAGCCTTTCCCTGCAAGCTAGGCTCAAACAATCGGGGCTGGTGTTGGAATCAGAACTTACGCCCAACCCGATCATTCTGTTTGCCGACCCGGAACGTTTACATCAACTATTTCTAAACCTGTTTAACAACAGCATCAACTACACCGAGGCACCTGGAAAAATCCGCATCCACTTAGCTGCCGACGAAAAGCAGGCTGTGTTTATGATTGAAGATTCAGCGCCAGGGGTCGACCCGCAATTACATGAAAAATTATTCGAGCGTTTGTATCGCGCCGAATCATCGCGCAGCCGTGAAACCGGCGGCGCAGGTTTGGGTTTAAGTATTTGCCGCAACATAGTTGATGCTCACGGCGGACGCATCAATATTGAGACTAGCCAGCTCGGCGGAATAAAAGTGTCTGTCTACTTACCATTACAGGAATCTGCATGAACATTTTAATTGTGGAAGATGAAATCGATTTAGGTGAAATTTTGCAAGATTATTTAACCAGCGAAAATTTTTCTGCCACGCTGGTGAGCGACGGTGAGTTGGCGCTACAAAAAATCCTCACGGAAAAGTGGGATCTGGTTTTGCTCGATCTGATGTTACCCAAACGCGATGGTTTGAGTATCTGCCAAGAAGTGCGCAAGACCTCGCAAGTGCCCATAATTATGACGACGGCAAAAGTCGAAGAAATTGACCGTTTGATTGGTTTGGAATTGGGCGCTGACGATTATATTTGCAAACCCTTCAGCCCGCGCGAAGTAGTCGCACGGGTAAAAGCGGTATTGCGCCGCAGCAGCAAAAGTGACGAGCAACAAGAAGAGGGTCTACGTTTAGATAAAGACCGCCAATACGCTTGCGTTGCTGACCAATGCGTTGAGTTGACGAGCATTGAATTTCGTATTTTGGAAACGTTGTTGCTCAACAAGCAGCGGGTGATCTCGCGCGATTTACTATTAAAAAATGCCTACACGGATCATCGCGTCGTGAGTGACAGGACAATGGATTCCCACATCACTAAATTGCGTAAGAAATTACAACCTATTTGCAATGAAGATATTATCCACTCTGTTTACGGGGTGGGTTATCGCCTGCAAATTTCCTGACGGAAATTTGAATTCATAAGCCAGGGAAGGCCCTGAAAATCTTCACAGGTGCGCTGTATTTTTCCATTTTTTTGCTCTGCAACGGCCATATTTTCACCAAAACAGCAGCTTGCATAATCTTTCCATCTTTTTTCCTTAATCCTTTCACAATTATTTCGCTCCCTGTAAAACTCTTCCAATGCAACCGACACTTATGTACGAAACACACCCAGCAAGCCATCCAACTTCTGGATTTCCCGTTCAAGGTGATCGCGCGATTGGCTGGCCTGTTCACCCGCTTCATAATTTTGCTGCGCCTGTTGCAAAATGGTATCCATACTGCCGGTGATTAATTGCATGGAATGTTTCTCTTCCTCTGAAGCGCGCTCGATTTGTGAATTCATCTGGCGGATTTGATCGACAGCGTTCACTATCCGGGCAAACGCCTGGGACGTATTGGCAATTCGCTCCTTAATCACCAGGGCTTTTTGCTGCGCACCACCCATTACCTCAACCGCTTTACTGGAACCGGTGGTGAGGTTGGAAATAATGGTTTCAATGGCTTTGGTTGATTCCTGAGTACGCGAGGCCAAGCTGCGCACCTCATCGGCCACCACTGCAAAACCGCGTCCGGTTTCACCGGCGCGCGCCGCTTCAATTGCCGCATTCAGGGCCAATAAATTCGTCTGCTCGGCAATACTGCGGATCACTTCCAGCATAGCGCCAATATTGCGACTGTCAGCGACCAGTTCGGATATCACCTGGGACGCGTTATCAACTTCCTGTACAACTTCATCGACGCCCACTTGCGCTGAAGCTACGATTTTATTGCCCGCGCTAGTGATACTGGTTGCATCGGTAGAGGCCTGGTTAGCAACTACTGCTGCTTCGGCAACCTGGCTCAAGGTATTGGAAATACTGTCCACCGCCGAAGCCACATGCGAAATCTCGCGCAGCTGAGCATCGCATCCTCGAGCAGCCAGGGTAATTGATTGGGTAATTTGCACACTTGCAGCCGTCAGCGTATGGTTGCTCGATTGCGCCTGGCTGATGAGCGACTGCAATTTTTCTATAAAACGATTAAATGCATAAGCCAGTTGGCCCAGCTCAGTCGTTTGGCTTTCATTGGGCAAGCGCGCGGTTAAATCGCCCGAGCCAGATGCCAATTCATGTAAATTTTCTGTTACGCGTGACACTGGCTGCACAATCGTTTTATTTGCAAATACGGAAATCAGACCCGCCATAACCACGCTGATTAGCAGCGCGGAAAATAATTTCAATGAGGCGGCACTTTGTAACTCAGCAACATTGCCGGTTTCGCTTTCCACCTTGCTATCTGCCTCCTCTTCCATTTCACCAATAAATGCGAGCAGTGCATCCATCTGCTTATTCAATTGCGCATACTCCTCCGCCGCGGCGGTGTCAGCTTGCAATTTTTGTAACAGTGCAGTGCGCGTCGCGTGGTAGGTTTTTAATTGCTGATCCAATTTACTCACCGTATCTTGCGCCATTAAGCCCGACTCTTTCATCCGGCCGAGCGCATCTTTTTCCATCCCTATAGCAGCATCCAACTGCCCCTGCACTTCAGCCAGGGACTTCTCTTTGTAATACAGCTTTTGCAGCACAATAATTTGTGCCTCAAGACCAATTTGTCCTTCCATAGCGCCGTCAGCTGCATTCCACGCCGGGCCGGAAATATAACCCAACAGGCCACCCAATTTTTGGCTAGCGCTAAATCCGACAAAGGTATTAATCCCGATCAAGGCAACAAACCCGACCACGAGCAAAATTATCGACTGCTTAATATTCATTGCGTCCTCGCAATTTTTTGTTTACTAACAGAAATAAATTAAAATTCAATATAGGCGCGTGCACCCAGGGCAACAGCGTCATCAATTGTTTGATCCATGGAGGGATTCTGAACATAGTAAACACTGGCCTGCAGGTTGAGATGCTCCACCACAGGTGCATAATAAGTGAATTCCCAAGCGGTCTCGGCACGATCCAAATCGCTGTTCGCCGCAAGGTACGGATCTCCATTGCGTGCCTGTGCGACCGCTAACCCGACGCCATCGCCCTCCAGCCAAAAGCTGGTAAAAGTGATGCCGGTGCCACCGTAAAATTCCAGCTGATTAAATTCATCGTCCGCCTGCCCCAGCTGCACAAAAACGGCAGCGACATCATTTATATTTTTTTCGGCGATAAAATAAATCCCGGTGTTTTCATCGATAGTTTCGCCATCCACCGGATTTTCTACCTCTGCAGTCTGCTGCCAGACGCCCAATGCGGCTTTGTCTTTGTTCTCATTGACCCAGCCCCATTCGACTGCGCTAAATAAACCATCACCGCTATTAAATTGCACGTGGGTTCCGCGTGGATTCTCCGGATCACCGGGGATGCCATCGTAAATTGCAGCGAGCAAATATTGGTTGTCGCCTTCAAGGGTGAGATGCAATCCAACCGAGGTGGTAGAAAACATTGAGGGGCCGACCTGCGCAGTTTCCGGGCCAATACCAAATGACGAGTGGGTAAATAGACCTGCGGAGTCGAGCGAATAAAATGTGGAGTTGTAATCGTGCAGACCAAACAACAATTTCGCGCTGTCGTCAGCAAAACTGTGCTGGTACCAAAACTCGTAAAGCTTGAGTGCTTCATCAGTGGCAATGTTGGATATACCTTGTACATCGCCCACATCATCGGAGGGATTATCGCCGCTATTCCCCAGTACATAGGCAAACCATTCACCATCACCCCACCAGCCTGCGGCGGCGGTATCAATGGCCAATGTCAGGTCAAAATTTACCAACTCACTGGAGTCTTCTTCAATACCACCTTCAACATTGTTGATAGATTCAAGCGTCAATGCTCCCGCCCATTCATAAGCGGATTCCGCGCGCGCGTTGATGCTGGCGCTGGTGGCAATAAGCAATAAAAACACTAAAAGTTTTTTCATAGCCAAGAATCCCTCTGCACTCTCGATGAAAGTAGCAATGGCGCTGAAGCTGCAGGTGAAGCAGTAGAAGTGCCTGAATATGAGCTCAGGCAACAAGGCAATGCTGAGGGAAGTATAGACAGGGATTAAGCATGCCACGGGCTATCGCAAAAAATCAGCATGCTTATCGCTTATTGAAATTAGAAAAAATCGTTTAGGCTAAAAATAAATAATCATTCATTCTTCTGTTGTAGCGCCAGCTTGCGTTTTGTAAGAGATGTAGCCTCGTGTTCGAGCGGATTGTCTGGCCAGGGATGTCGGGGATAGCGACCACGCATCTCCTTTCGCACTTCGGAATATGCCTGCTGCCAGAAAGTCTGCAAATTAGTGGTAATTGCAAGCGGACTGCCGTTGGGTGAGAGCAAGTGGATTTTCAGCGGTATTTTTCCACTGGCGAGTTGCAACTGTTCGCAGCCGAAAAATTCTTGCAACTTAGCCGAGATTTGCGCGCCGCCATCGCTGGTAAATTCGACATGGACCGAGCGGCCACTGGGCAAATCAATTTTACCCGGCAACAACTGTGCGATTTTCTGGCAAGAGTCAAAACCCAGATAAAATTCCAGCGCCTCGTGTAACGGCAAATTTTCCAAGCGGGTTGATTCATTTAAAAATGGCAGTAGCCACTCGTGCATATTGCGAATTAATGTGTCTTCATCCAATGCGGGTAGTTCGCACAATTGATAAGCGGCTACCAAGCGTGCGCGCTCTAACAACGCACGAGCGCGGTCGCTCCAGGTTAAATGGTCGAGGCCTTTTTCAATTGCCAGCGCGCGAATGTATTCCAATAATTTTGGTGCGACTTCACCTCCCGATAATGCTTGCCACTGCTCATCGATTAAAGCTCCCCCCATCGACCACTCGGTGTGTTCTTGCCAGCGTTGCTGCTTGAACACTAACGAGCTTTTCGCTTGACTAAGCTGGCGCTGTTGCGCCGCGCTTAATTCCAATGCGATGCCAATGCCGGAGTGGCTTTTGGGTTTAGTGTTGATCAATGGAAACACTGCCCACTGCGCATCAAGTTTACCTTGCACTTCCACGCTCATACCCGAGTTTAAACGATAGCGGCCTGAATCCTGTTTAAAACCGATTCGATCGTTAAACGCGCGCGCGAGTAACAACGGCTCAAGGGCGGATGATTTTTTTTGGAGCGACAACACCCCCAACCAGCGCTTCTGTTGTTGCTGCCACTGGCGGTTGCGCGCAAGTTCACGCGCTCCATCATCCAACAGCGTGGAAAGATCCTGCTCTGCGCCCAACTCAAAATGTAACGCGAGCGCTAACAGTAGCGCCGCCTCACCAATTGTTTTTTCATGCAGTAATAAAAACGCCGCAATACGCGGATGGGTACCGAGCGCGCTAACCGATTTTCCTGCGGCAGTGATATGCCCATTCGCATCGAGCAACTGCATTTTTTGCAATTGTTGTACGGCAAAATTCAACGCGAGTTTGTTGGGCGCTTCCAACCATGGCAGTGAATCGGCCGGACTGCCCCAGTGGGCAATACGCAATACCAACGGCAAATAATCTGTCGCGCGGATTTCTGGTAAATCTGCCGCTGCCAGAGGTTGGTCTTGCGACCAGAGACGGATGCAATGCCCCGCTTGAACACGGCCTGCGCGGCCGCGCCGCTGCTCGGCGCTGGCCATGCTGATGCGCGTGGTGCGCAAGCGGGTGATGCCGGTGCGCTGTTCGTAATCCGCGCGGCGCGCCAAACCTGAGTCGATTACCAAGGTGACATCGGCAATCGTCAACGATGTTTCGGCAATATTGGTCGCCAGGATTAAACGCGGCCCCTGACTTGGATCCAGTGCTGCAACTTGTTCAGTGGCAGCAACACGACTGTGCAAGCGAAATATTTTTTGCATGGAAAATCGTTGTGCAATTAATCCCGCGCAATTTTCTATCTCGCGCCAGCCGGGTAAAAACACCAGTACAGTTGTAGTCTGCCACTGCGGATAACTGCTTAACGCGCGCAGCAATTGCTCTTCGATTTTTTCTGCAAATGCATTTGAATTTTGTTTAGCAGGTTGATGCTGGATGCTGACGGGAAAGCAGCGCCCTGGCGCAAATAAACGATTGCTGATTTGTTGCTGCAGAGCGGGATCAGGCGTTGCGCTCATCAACACCAATTGCAAATCATCGCGCAGGATTTGCACCTCCTGCAAAAATGCCCAAGCCATATCCTGGTTGACACTGCGCTCATGGATTTCATCGAGCATTACGCAGCCAACACCATCAAGCGCCGGATTTTGCAACAGGTGTTGCAGCAATATCCCAGGAGTCATCAGCACCAGGCGCGTGTCTGCACTTATGCGCGAATCATAAGGAACCTGGAAGCCCACTTGCTGCCCCGGCGTTTCATCTAATAATTGTGCGAGCCTTTGTGCAAGTGCTTGCGCCGCTAATACGCGCGGCTGCACGACCCAGACTTGTTGTCCTGCGGGAAGCTGCGCTAACACCCACAGCGGTGCGAGTGTTGATTTACCGGCGCCGGGCTCCGCTTCTAACAGCAGCGGTGTGTGTGCCAATGCAGTAATAAAATCTGCGTGCAAGGCGCTCAGGGGTAAATCGGGCAACAGCATAAAAAATCCAGATCAAACAAATTAAAATTTAGCGGAATTGATAAGTTAAATGAATACCGCCGGAAAGATTGCGCCCCAACGCCGGTTCAAATGCACGCCCATTAGTTTGGTTGACCACCACCGAACCCACGTAATTTTCGTCGGTGAGGTTGGCGAGCCTCAGCCACCAATCCAGTTGCAGTGCAGCAATTGGATAAGCGCCCTGCAGGCTGAAATCAAAGGTATTAAAGGCCGGTGCGTAAACCTGGTTGTTGTCCGCGGTAAAAATGCGCGAGCGCTGTTGCGCACTTAATTCCAATTGCATTACATCGTTGGCAAAGGGCGACCATTGTACACTCTGCTGATTGAGTTGGTGTGCGACACCGGGTAAATGCTTGCCGTCCCATTGGCCGGCAGAATAAAACGCATCGAGCGATTGCAAACTGACCTGGATGCGCACTACTGGGTTGACAATGTAGCGGCCGAACAACTCAACGCCATCGCGTTCTGTCTCTGCGGCATTGCGATAACTGGTGCGGCCATTAAATGATTGGTCAACCACGATTTCATTTTCAGTATCGATAAAAAATTGCGTCAAGGTGACTTCCAATTTTTCATCGGGGCGATAGCCGATTCCCCACTGTTGCTGGCGATTGGTTGCCGCATCCAATTCGGTATTTAAACCGGTGGCGCCGGTTTTATAAGCCATCTCGGTAAGCGTGGGCGTTTCGTATCCGCGCCCGCTGCTGGCAAATAAATCCCAACCGGCTGCGATCGCATAATTCGCACCTAGTGCAAAAGAATCCTCGCGATAATTGCGCGCGCCCGAGTCATCGGGATTGCCGCTGGAATTATTATCAGGCGGAACAATAAAATCATCGGCCACATCAAAATCCAGATTGGTTTGGCGCGCGCCTGTGTAGAGCATTAATTTGTCCGTTGGGTTGATATGAACGAGCGCATAAATATCGCGGCTTTCTACATCGCCGGTTTCGTCGCGGCGCAAATCACCTGCTACGCCAAATTCGTTGACGTAGCCGCGACGATGATCCTGCATTTGCGCAAGTTCGACGCCAAGACTGAAATCCGTCGGCACATTAAATAGATTTACGCTGTGCGTGAGCGTACCGCTCGCGCCGGAAAAATCGCGCGCTAAATCCACCACGCCACCGCTACTGCCGATGTCCTCACCCGCGAATCCCAGGTATTGCACTATGGCGCGCTCACCTTGCCACAGTGATGTCTGCCAGCGCGTTGCGCCCTTGGTGTCGCGCACACTGATCGAGGTCTGCTGATGCTCAATGGATTTGCGCGTGTCATAGAGTTCAGCGATTGGATTTAATTGCCAGGGATCAGCACGCCACTGCTCAGGGCGCAAGCCGAGTGGATCTTGCAACAGCGGATCATCGCTGTAATCGTGTTTGACAATAAACTCCAATTCACCGGGCGCGGAATAAAAAAATTGCACGCCGGCTTGTTGCCGCTCCGCGCGTGAATGGGGGCGTTCGCCCTCGATAGTTGTGTCGGCAAATTGCGCGCGCGCGCCAAAATTGTCGTGGCGCCACTCGCCGTTGAGAGTGTGTCGCTCGAGGCCGGGATCACCGCCATTTATTCCAGCGCTGAGCCGACTCACATGCGGCTGCGCCGACTGTAGTGAAATCACCCCGCCCGCGCCATTGCCATAGAGCGCGGCGATGGGACCACGCAATACTTCGGCGCTGGCAATGTTGTCGAGCATGGCGCTCGCCAATTGCCCTTGGCCATCGGGTGTGGACATGGGAATACCATCGACCTGTAAATCAACACCGCGCACGCCAAACGCCGAGCGGGCGCCAAAGCCGCGCAGGCTGATGCGGGTGTCCTGGGCGTAATTGGTACGCGAATCTACCTGCACACCGGGAATAATTTGCAACAGCTCGGCCGGGTCGATGCGCGGGCCAGTGGCGAAATCCTGCGGGGTATTTATTAGCAATTGGCGCCCCAATTCCGCTGCACTGGTGCGCTCGCCGGAAATGATCAAGGTTTCCAATAATTCTGTGCGGCCTTGTGCACAGAGCAGCGGTGAGAGCGTGCTTAATAATGTAGCAATGAATAATAGACACAGGTGGGACGGTAAATAATTCATAAATCTCTCATGCAATTAGCAGCTTATATAAGGTGCCTAGTGGGCACTGCACCAAAAGTACGGCCATTCTGCTAAATGCATGCCAAACTCTCATTAGTAAAAACGAATATTTACATCACGCCATTACTTAAACACCTAATCGCGCACCTAAAGCGGCGCTTTGGAGAACAGCTTCTATACTGATGACGTAAACAAAAGGATGAATTTATGCCACACGAATTCCGCAAGCAGCTTGAACAGCTGCGTGAACAGTTCGCAAAAAGTTTGCCTGAGCGCGCGCGTCGCCTGGAAGAAATCTGGAGCCATTTGCGCCATTTGAACTGGAGCGAACAAGGCGTCACCACTCTGCAACAGTTCACCCACAAACTTATCGAAGCTGGAACCGGTTTTGGATTCCCCGAGCTGCGTCAAGCCGCGCAACAATTGGAAAACTTCCTCGCAGAATTGAATGAACTGGGGCGCAATTTTGGCGGCTCAGAATATGCCCAATTGGAAGAACACATTAAGCACCTCAGCCAGATAATGGCGAGCACCGCCGATGGCACTGCACGCCAGGATCCCCTGCCAGCCGCCAGCCCTACCCATCCAGAAGCCCAGGGCAAGACATTATTCCTGGTCGACCCTGACCGGGTCTTGGCCACGCTCTGCATGGCCTACCTGCGCAAGGCCGGATTTACGGTGGAGTATTTTGATAACCCGCAATCCTGCATGCAGCAGCTGTACCTAGACTCGCCCGCCGCCATCCTGATGGATCCAGATTTTGAGCGCTCGGGTTTGCAGGCTTTGGGCAATGTGCATCAAATCAAAACACTGCTTACACGCGAGACGCCGATTATCCTCATGTCCGGCCGCACCGACGTTAACGCCAAACTGCGCGCCCTGCGTGCCGGCAGCAGCGATTATCTGGTCAAACCCTTCGACTTCGATTTCCTGGTCGATAAGTTGGTCAATATCATCACCCAGCACACCAAAACCCCGAAAGTGATGATTGTCGATGACGACCCGGCAATGACCAATCTGGAAGCTGAAGTCTTGCGCTATGCGGGCATGGAAGTGTTGTGTGTCAACCAGCCGCTGCACAGTTTGCAGCGCGCCGCGAAATTCAAACCCGACCTGGTGATACTGGATATGCACATGCCCGATGTCACCGGCATGGAACTGGCCGTGCTGCTGCGCCAGGATCCGGAACTACTGCTGCTGCCGATTATTTTTGTCACCGCCGATACCGACACCAACCTGCACAAGAGTATCAAGGCGCTGGGGGTCAACGCCCTACTCACCAAACCTTTTGAAGTCACCGAGCTGATCACCGTGTGCGAGCAGGCACTGGCGGACACCGCCGCACTTAAAAATCGCGTTGCACGAGTGACGCGTCAAACCCACCAGCCGCAGCAAATAAATCGCAGCTACTTTTTCACGGCGCTGGAGCATGAGCTGCATAGCAACCAAGGTGACCAGAGCAGCGCGCTTTATTACTTGAGTATCGAAAATCTTGAGGGACTGATTACCCAGCTGGGACAGGTAGAGCGCATCGACCTGCACGACCAATTCTGCCGACGCCTCAACGAGACAGTCGGCACCGACGAGCAATGGACCGATTTATCGACCATGGTCGCCTGTGTACTGGCCGGGAAACGCGACGCCGAATTCCACCGCCAGCGCGGCGAGCAAATTACCAAACACTTGAACTCGCAAGCCTACAATCTCAACGGTAAGTTGCTCACGTTGGAACTCAAATTGGCGATCACCCCTTTAAATGCCAGCCTTGCTACCGCTAACAACGCACTGTTGCGCGCTGAGCAGGCATTTGAGGCCAGCACTGGCGGTGCGTCATCAGGTAGCGCTGGCGCCGCTTCAGCCAATCTTGCTAAGGCGTCTGCAATTAAAGGAACACCTTCAATTAAAGAAGCAGCTTCGGCCAATGACGCCGGTGCAAGCGATAAAGCCCCGGCGAATTATGCGCAAATCGTATTCAGCCGCGACCTCAGCCTGGCCTTCCAGCCAATTATCAGCTTGGAAGGTGCGCAGATAGAGCACTTCTCAGTGCTCACCCGCTTGCGCGGAGAGGACGGCGAGTTCATCCCGGCGGGGCAATTCCTGGGTCGCATCACCCAACCGGGCCGCCGCCTTGAGCTTGATCGCTGGGTATTGCAACAAGCAGTGGAGGCCATTGCCGACAACAGCGCCACGCGCGAACAGGCCACTTTATTTATCCACCTGGCCGAAGAGACTTTGCAACAGAGCGCATTCTTTTCCTTTGCCGCCAATGTATTGCGCTCCTCGCGCCTGCGCGGCGACGGGCGCCTGGTATTCATGCTGGAGGAGAGTTGGGTGATCAACCATTTCCACCAGGCGCGTGAAATTATCAAGGCCTTGAACAACATCCGCTGCGGTGTGTGCATCACCCGCGCAGGTGAAAGTGAACAATTGCTCGCCCTGTTGGATGAGATAGAGATCAACTACCTGCGCTTGTCGCCGCAACTGACAAGCGAGGGAACCAATCCCAAATTGATGGAGCAATTAATCCGCGCGGCAACCCGCAAAGGTGTGCAGGTCATCGCGACGCAAATCGAAAATTCGCGCAACCTTTCCAGTTTATGGATGCAGGGGGTACGTTTGTTTGAGGGCTTTTTTATCCAGGCGCCGGATACTAATTTCCACCTGCAAAATGACATTATTTTTGCCAAAGAATTTGTGCAAGGAAACGGGTTCAGCTCCTGATATACAGCGTAAAATGCGGCAAATTTGCCAATAATCGCAATAACTTATATATTTGCTGCCTGTTTTTTGCCGCACATCTGCTGGTTTTCAGCTATGTTCCATCGGCAGCAACTGCTGGTGTAGCGAAAAGCTCTGATAAAGCGCCCCCCTGATCAATCATCCGCTGACCTGTCCTTGACTGGTCTTGGCGATTTGTTTTTTTCAGCCGCCGCAAATTTATTATCGACGCATCCGCGTTATTTTTATGGAGAACATCATGTCCACGCTCATGAATACTTACGGCACCAGAACCCTGACCCTCACCAAGGGCGAGGGTAGCCGAGTATGGGATGACAGTGGCAAATCCTACCTGGATGCAATCAGCGGCATTGCTGTCTGTGGTCTGGGCCATGCCCATCCGGCGGTGACCAAAGCCCTGTCGGAACAAGCGGCCACCTTGCTGCACGTGTCCAACCTGTACAACATCCCGCAACAGCAAAAGTTGGCAGACCTGCTGATCCAGGTTTCAGGTATGGACAAGGTGTTCTTCTCCAACTCCGGCGCCGAAGCCAACGAAGCGGCGATCAAGATCGCGCGTAAATATGGCAACGATAAGGGCGTGAAAAACCCCACCATTATCGTGATGGCTAACAGTTTCCACGGCCGCACCCTGGCTACCTTGAGTGCGACCGGCAATACCAAAGTGCAAATCGGTTTTGAGCCGTTGGTAGAAGGCTTTATCCGCGTGCCCTACGACGATGTAGCTGCGGTGAAATCGGCAATTGCTGAACATAAAAATATCGTCGCTATACTGGTTGAGCCGGTACAGGGCGAAGGCGGCGTGCGTGTACCTGCCGCAGACTACCTGAACCAGTTGCGCAGCCTCGCTGACCAACACGGCCTGCTGCTAATGCTGGATGAGATCCAGACCGGCAACGGCCGTACCGGTACCTTTTTCGCCTACCAGCACAATGGCATCCTGCCCGACGTAGTCACCACCGCTAAAGGCTTGGGCAATGGTATGCCAATGGGCGCCTGCCTGGCACGCGGTAAAGCGGCCGATGTGCTACAACCGGGCAACCACGGCACCACTTTCGGCGGCAATCCACTAGCATGTAGCGCTGGTATTGCTGTGATTGAAACCCTGCAATCGTCCAATTTGATAGCGCGGGTAAAAGTGTTGGGCGACAAACTACTGGCCGATTTTAAAGCCGCGCTCGCGGGCAACACCAAAGTGGTCAATATCCGGGGCAAAGGTTTGATGATCGGTATCGAACTCAACGCACCAGCGCCTGATCTTGTGCAGAAAGGCCGCGATCTGGGCATCCTGATTAACGTGACTGCGGTAAACACCATCCGCCTGCTGCCAACCTTCATCCTCACCGATGCCGAGGCGGATGAGCTGGTTAGCAAAGTCGTCCAACTGGTTAATGAGTTTTAACCAATTGGTTACAAGTTATAAATAAGCGCGCGCATAAGGCGCGCGCTGCAATAAAAGAGCAATGATTATGGTTCCCTCAAAGGCACCGAGACATTTCCTGACCCTCGCCGATATCAACCGCGCGGAACTGCAACAAATTATCGCGCGCGCCATCGAACTCAAAGCCCTGCTGCGCAAGGGAGAAGCCCCGGAAGTCTTCAACAACAAAGTGTTGGCGATGATTTTCGAAAAAAACTCCACCCGCACCCGTGTCTCTTTTGAATCGGGCGTGGCAAAACTGGGCGGCCATGCGATTTTCCTATCCACCAAAGATTCTCAACTCGGCCGCGGCGAACCCATCGAGGACGCTGCACGCTGCATCGCGAGCATGGTCGATATGGTGATGATCCGCACCTATGGGCACGACACAGTTGAACGCTTTGCCGAGTACTCGCGCGTACCGGTAATCAACGGCCTGACCGATGAATATCACCCCTGCCAATTGCTCGCCGATATCCAGACCTACGTTGAAAAACGCGGTTCGCTCGCGGGCAAAACCGTCGCCTGGGTGGGTGATGGCAACAACATGTGCAATACCTACATCCAAGCCGCCGAGCTGTGCGACTTCCACTTGCGCATAGCGACGCCC
>DATIDX010000118.1:0-9599 GCA_035456025.1 Cellvibrio sp.
AGCATCGTAAACAGAAACCTGATGGCGTGCATTCGCGATGACTTCAGCAGCCATTAACCCAGCAGGGCCGCCACCGATAATCGCTACGGTTTTTGTTGGAGGAATGTCAAAAATATCGAATTGTTTCAAAATAAAAACGCCGATGAGAAATTAATTTTTGCATCGGCGTTTGCTGTTTTTTTTCCTATTTGGAACACATAGGTAGCAGCATGGATTGCGGAGTCTTTTCAGAGACCGTCACCAACAGGGATGTTGGTGTCGAGCCCCCCAAGGATGGGTTCACGGCGTGTCTCAGAAAAGATTCCGGAGTCCATGCGGCGGGGGCATAACTAATTGCTAATCCAAAACACTGGCCTCAAACGGCGATGCGGGCAGACCGGCGCTATTATACAGATTTGCCCCCTCAGGGTTATCGGCCCATGCATAACGCACCCATTTCGGTTCAGCGACGGAATCCGCACTGACGACCAACTTGTCCTTCTTCACCTCCGCCTTGGCCCACACAAACTTCTTATCCGCCCCTGCGACCGCAATGTGTTTCAACTCACCACCGCGAATATCCAGACCCGCGCCCACATCGGCAAACACCAACTCCAAGGTATTACCCTTCGCTTTGACTTTTTGCAGTGACGGGCCCGATGCAAGCAGCGACTTTTTACCGTATGCCAATTTCATTGCACCCAGCGCCAAACGTTCACCTACAGCTTGTTTATTTAATGGATGGATGTCATTCCACTCGCCCACATCAATCGCCACCGCCATAGCCGTGTTTTTGATTGCCAATGCCTGGCGCTGCGCCTCGCGCACTTGCGCCCACTTACTTTCTGTCGGTTGCGCAGATGCCGGTAAAAAATTTGCTAGTTGAACGAATAGAAAGGGTATATCGCCCTGCTTGAATTGTGCTCGCCAGTCGCCAATTAAATCCGCTAATAAATAGCGATATTCCGATGTCGTAGCCGCACAGGTTTTATCCGCGCATAATTTGCCCGGCTCGCGGTGTACACTTTGCGCATCAGCGCGATCCACATTGGATTCACCCTGATACCAAAGCACGCCTTTAACTTGCAGCGGCAATGCCGGCGCTAATTTCGCGTTAAATAGAGATGAGGGAATGTAATGCAGGGTTGTCGATGGCTGCATGTTGCCGGCGCGCGCCGCGATTTGATATTGCCATTCGCCGCGCAATGAAACTTCTTCCTCGCCAGAATAACCCGCACCCACTGCACTCTCGCCCAACATCAAGGCGTAGCGTTTATCTTTCACAAAACCGGCGTTGTTTGAATAGCTGGTGATGCGAATAGCGATGCTATTTTTGCCCGCTTTCAGTAGCCCGGCAGGCACTGCATAAATACGCGGGGGATATTGATAACCTGTCTGCCCAATGGATTGCCCATTCACAAACACCTGATCACCATCCACGACACAGCCCAACCAAAGCACCGCTTTTTTAGCCGCTTGCGCTTGGGTCAGCTCAATTGTTTTACGCACCCAGACAGCACCGTTAGTAAAGTCGCTGCCCTGCTCCTTAAAAAATCCAGGAACCTGCAAAGACTTCCAATTGTTAGTGTCGAGTTTTTCTTGCGACCAATTATTTTTTAAGCCGGCATCAGCAGCATTTAAATCGCCGAACCACTTATCACTGTGGGCTTTATCTTTAGCGATGGTGGATTGCACATGGGTATCATCTTTAAAAGGTTGAAGCTGCTGCAAATAATGTGGGTATTTTTGTAAAGCAGCTTCGCTCAGCCAGGCTTCAATGGGTGAACCGCCGACCGGGATGCTAACCAATCCTACCGGCACTTGGGTGTGCGCATAAATTTTTTGCGCAAAGAAAAATCCAACTGCTGAAAAAGTATCAATATTTTCCGGCGTAGCAGTTTTCCATTGCCCTTGGGTGTAATCGGCGAGCGGCCCTTTAAACGCATAGGTTACGGGCACATTAAATTCGCGAATATTCGGTTGCTGCGTGGATTCAATCAACCCGGGATATTGGTATTTCACCCGGCGGATCGGCAATTCAATATTGGATTGACCGGCAGCGACCCACAAGTCACCCAATAGAATATTGCTGCGCTTGAGCCGGTTTTTACCCGTCACAATCAACTCAAAAGGCCCACCCGCTTTTTGTGCGGGAAAAGTTACCTGCCACTGCCCTTCAACCGTGTGCGTGGATTTCTCCTTGCCCGCAAAGCTCACTGTCACCTTTTCCCCTTCCTCCGCCCAACCCCAAATCGTCAAGGGTTTATCGCGCTGGAGAATCGCGCCATCACTCAGCAAGCGCGGTAAGGTGACATCGGCAAAGGCGCTGGAGATGGCCAGGAACACAAGGCAAATAGAACATACAAACTGCAAATATAAGGTGCGTGAATTTCTCATAGCAAATGGCTTTTTATGGTTATTGAAGGAAATTTTTCTGGCATGAATATACTTGTATACCAGACAAAGCATACCCCATTTAAATCACCACCGAAGGACTTTTACAATTATTTAGTTGTCGCCTACGCCTTGTGACTACTGGCCCGACTTGTTTTTATAACCATAAAAACAAGAAAAGCAGCCGAAGCTGCTTTTCTTGTTCCGGTCAAAACTATTCCTCCGGCACTTCCCGGTTTCCAATCAGGCTCGAATAATTTTCGCGGTAATCGTCCATATGCTCTTTAAGGAAATCGCGATAGCGACCAGTCAAGTAATTGGTAGTACCTTCCACATCTTCCGCGAACTCATTTTTATCCAGCGAACTTTGGGCAACAACGTAGGCATTAAAACGTGCAGTGGCATTGATCAATGCGGCGCTGACGATACCGGGATCGGCATCTTCACAAGCGTCATTGGCCTGCTCGATAAATTTCTCCACCAAATCCCAAAAAATATCGTCGTCATTTTTGTTGCTCATGGTTCGCTCTCTCAGATAAAGATTAGGCGTCTATTCTAATCCGATGCGCCCCGGTAAATCACTACCGGGGCGCCAGGGATCATTTTATCGATGCAAAAGGCTTTGCCTTGAAGTTGGTGCCGCGCAATTGCAGCAAGGCTTTGCCACTCTTGTCGCTCAATAACAGTTGCTCGTAAATATTGACCACAGAATCTTTGGTCACCCGCTGCAGGGCCGCCAGATATCGATCGCGTGCATCGAACTGGTATTTGGCATTCCAGAATTCACTGCTATAGCGGTCAGCTTCCGCATAAAATTCAGTCGGCTTTTGCAAAACATTGGCGATCATGGCTTGCTTCGCCTGCTCAATCTCCGCCGAGCCTGTGGCTTTTAGCGTGGCGAGATAATCCTTACGGAATTTATCCATACGCGCTTTAATGCCGGGTAAATCGGTGTTGGAACTCTGCACAAGGGCGATAAAACCGGGTACATCATCCACCGGATAATTAAAACTGGTCACGACATATCCCAGTTGTTCGTGGGTGCGCAACTGCATAAAAAACGCATTGCTAAAGAGCGCATTCAACACGGCCAACTGCGCTTGTTCATCATCGGATTTTTTGGTGCCAAACCAGGCTTGCAGCACTGCGCTATCAGCCAATTCCACATCGCCTTGCAACGCAATTGGTTTGGCGGGCGTGGGCGTTACGTATTCATTAATTGCACGCGCTTGCGGCAGGCGCTTACCAGGCAAAATGGTGGACGCTTGGGTGGCCATAGTACGCACTTGTTGCTCGGTATAATTGCCGACTGCAAACAAACGCAACAATGGATCGGCTTTTACCGCATGGTGATAGGCAATTACATCTGCTTTAGTCAACTTGGCAGCTGCGGCTAAAATTTCTTCATCAGGCCACTGGTGTTTGTAGCTCAAACGCTGGGCGTGGGCGAACAATTGGCGGAATACATGGTTCTTTTTACGATTGAGTAAATCGTTTTTCAAACTATCCATCGCCTCGCCGAATTGCTTGTCATTAATATCCAGCGCTGCAAAATCGCTAAGCACTTGTTGCAAGAGTTGCGGATGCTTTTGGGTGTAACCGGAAATATAAATGCCCTGGCTATTTACATCCATTACCGCGGTATTCACCCCAAGCGATGCACGCGCCGCGCGATCTGCAAGGGTCATAATTTGCTTATTGAAGATGTCATTCAACAAATGGGCTAGTGCAGCTTCTTTCGCCGATTTAAGTGCAAAGTTGACATTGATCTGCAGCGATATTTTACCCTTATCTTCGCGATAAAATTCCGGGTGGGTCAAAAAGGCCTCTACACCTGCCTGGCTAACTACTTGATGCGGCTTTAAATATACATTGTCGACAATAGGTGCCGAGCTATCGCTAAACAAATCGTTTAATGGCGGCAAGTTGAATTGGTATTTGCTGGCCAATGAATCCCAGCGTGCGAACTCTTCTGCGCTAATCGCGCGAATGGAATACTTACCGTCAAAGAATGGCACAGGTGTATCGACTTTTTCATTGGGATTGATATACCAAACGCGCGCATTGCGCTCATCGAGCTGATCAAGCAGATTCTTAATTGCTTTGGCATCGTAGCGATCGTAGACGTATGCATAATTCAGCAAATTTTCTACCGGCAAATCGAACTGCAACATAGTCAGGTCAACCGCCTGGTCAAGCAATTCCGGTTTGGAGGCATTGGCAAAATCTTTTCCGCGCATAGCTTGCAGCTCGCGATAATATTTGGGGTTAAGACCATCGCGCTTGATAACATCGATATAGGAAAAAATTGCCGCGAGGATTTCATCTTGCTGCTGCAAACCAGCATCGGTTAATTCCGCCTGCACGCGCAGGAAACCGTCGGGGCCGTAACCTTCGGCGTCCACATCGGCAGTCACCATTTTTACCAAACCTTTACTGCGCAACTGCTCACCCAAAGTGCCTTTCTCTTCTGAGGTAATTAAATTGCGCACATATTCATTGGGTTTCAAACGCCATTGGTGCTTATTGGATTTGATTGGGAAATCCACGTAGAGCGCTTTCACATCCTTGATGGGTTTGTAGTGAATACTTTTACCCATTTGGGCTTTGGTCAGACCCGGCACAGTAACTTCGGGCAAGGTAATATTTTTATTGGGGATGGAAGAAAAATGTTTTTCTGCCAAGGCTTTTAATTCAGGCAGGGACTGCTTGCCAACCAGCGTGAGCTTCATGATATTGGCGGAATAGTAGCGGTCGTAAAACTTTTTCAGCTCATCTTGCAGTACAGAGCCCGGCTTATCTTTCAAAGTATCGAGATTGCCGATGCTAAATTTGGCGCTAGGGTTTTCTGGATTGGCGGTATAACCTTGCAGTGCAAATAAGTTCCAGCCGTCCTGGGCTTTTTGCAATGACCACTCGTTATTCACCGCGTTGCGCTCTTTATCGCTGAAGTGCGGATCAAAGCTTGGTTTTTTAAAATAATCACTAAAGCGATCCAGCGCCGTATCAAATTGTCCGGCATTTATTTGGAATAAATAATTGGTTTTATCATAAGCAGTAAAGGCGTTGGTCATACCGCCGTTCGCCTGGGTATATTTCATAAAACCATCTGGCTCAGGGAACTTTTCCGTACCCAAAAACAGCATATGCTCAAGATAGTGAGCCAGACCCAGTTGATCCTTGGGGTTATGTGCGCTGCCTACGCCCACTGCAATCGAGGCGGCAGAATTTTCCAGGGTTGGATCAGATACCAATACCACCTGCAAGCCATTCGGTAGCAACAGCGCCGAATATTGGCGATCATCATTAGGGCTTTTTATGATGGTAACTTGTTCGAGATTTTGAACCGCCGGCTTAGGGCTGGTGGTGGACTCGCAGCCCACCAAGCTGATTCCGCCCAGCAACAGTAAACTGAAAGCATAGGACGAGTAGCGCTTTAACATAGCGTAGTTCCTTTAAGGGTTAGGGGTAATCTGGTGCGGGGCAAAGCCTATCAGAGTTTGGCCAGGCTCGCACGGTGGCGCACACAACCAACCGGCGATCTGAGTTTATTTGTCAGCAGTTGCTGCTGCCGGTGCAACAATGGAATTTATGGTGGCAATAAAATGGCGCTGGCTCTGCATGGTTGCACCAGAGCTTTCATCTTTCACTTCGCGTTTTACCGCAAGCAACCGGCCATTGTGTTGTTGGTATTCTGTGTGGATTGAATTCTTGAAACTAAAACCAATCACAATAAAGATGCGCCCCGAACCTTTTTCCGTCAACTGACTGGCGATAGGCACACCTTTATCATCGATCCATAGTTGCAAATGGTTTCTGTACTTTTTGACGTATTTGCGAAACTCCTTATCAATTTTTTCCATGGGCATGCTGAAGGTAAGCAAGCGCGCCGGGCGACCGTTATAGGCATCAACTTTTTCACTCACAAAACTGTAACGACCCAGCATCAGCTCCAACTGCGCTGCAGGATATAAAAGTTCGCGCCACTCCCAATACTCAAACTGGCCAACGGCATTCAAGGCGGAGTTTTTTACATTTTCATCTTCAAGTTTGGCCAGCTCTTCCGCATGCAATTGTGCGACTAGCTGTGGCGAATAAATTGCCCGCAATCCGGCTGGCCCATCCTCCAAACGCATATTAATCAACCCTTCACGTTCGATTAATTCGTCGCGCTCACCACTGCGGCCAAATAATTTGAATTGGGTATCGGCCACAATGGGAGTAGTGGACTGCAATTGTTTTAACGCACTGCGAAAATCCGCAAGGCCATCGGCATGGGACGACAACGAAGCGAGGGCGCAGACAACGAAAATGCAGGGAATATAATATCGGTGGAGTCGCTGGATCATTACTGAGTACTCGCTGCGGTCAAAACAATTACAGGTTAGGCAACCATAGACCCATTAGAGCACCAAAAATTCCCAGTGCCATAGCGAGGGTTAGCACCGCAAGCAGGATTGTCATCGCCAACTGCGATGATACGCGCCCCGAGTCTTGTGCACGGAAATAACCTTCCAGCACGAGCAGCGGAATAGCATATTGAGCAAATGCAATGAAAGTAACGAAAGGCCCGGTAAATGTATCTGGATCGAACCCCACTGGCGCTTGATGAATCACTAGCCACAACATCAAGCCCACGCGAAAAAACCAGACAGCACTCACCACCATAAATAAACGCAGTGCCCAGCGACGATGGGATTTAAAATCGCGCCGCAAAGCAGCGCGCAGTGCAACACCAGCAAAAACCAGAATCAATAACGCATCCAGGCTTTGCGCAATCATCAACACTATGCCACCCACAGTGCCGTGTACAAACAACATATACAACCCGGCAATGCTGGTGGCTACAACAGCCAATAAATACACACGACCATTCAGTCGATGAAATACCGGCAGCCGCGCCCGGATTTGCGGGACTAGCTGCAAAGGCCCAGCGACCATAATAATAACCGCGAGTAGCAAATGCGCAGCTACAGCAGCATTTCCAATAAAATCACCGGCAACATAACCGTGTGTTAATTTTTCCTTCCACAAATGCAAATCGCCACGCAGGGCCGAGCCGCCGTAAAACAACATCAAATAGCTGGCAAATATCCACTGCCCAACCACCGCCGTAACAAACCAGAAATTGGCGGCGAGTTGTAATGCCTTACGACCTGAAAGAGCAGAATCTATTTTTTGATCCAACACCAACTCGTTCATAAATCACTCCTTAATTGCAAGTTACAGTAATCAACCGATACCCTTAAATTTCATAGCGATTGTTGCGCAACCAAATAGCAGCTCCAATCATCAATGCCGAAAATAGCAAAGCCAAACTGGCTGCTTGTAAGCCGACACTGGATATCAAATCTATCGAGGCAACCGAGGTATCCGATCCTGTCATCATTTTCTTGAAGGAGGCCCGCCCGAGCTGAATATAGGCCTTGAGGACATCATTAAAGAGCAAGGTAAAACCAAAATATTTTTCCGCTATTGCATCAAGAATCGAAAGCCCCAAAGGCACTGACAAACTGATGGTTACTGGGGAGCGTCGCGCATAGGCCGAACAAAATAGGAACCAGGTGATGGCAGGCAGCATTAACAATACCACCTCAAAACTGTTGCCAAGCAAACGAACACTGACATTTAACCCAAATAGCGCAGACCAAATATCATCAAGCACCGGATTGACAACCCCTAAGAATACGACAAATAAAAATCCTCCAACCAAATTAACTACGAATATAGCTAGTGGCACCAAAATGCAGATCATAGCTAGTTTGGTAAGCACGCTTGCCGTTTCACTTACAGGCATAGAATGCCAAAAAAGAATTTCACGGGTTTTTCGATCAGAAAATAATGTTGAATGGGTATACACCAGTATCACAACTGCAAATACTATTACCTGCAACGCCCAAGAAATCGCGAGATAGATGGAAACAATCAGCTCCATGCTAAATGGATCAGCCCCGCCAATTGACACCATTCCTCCATCACGAAAATCAAATTTTGTACTTATAAAAAACACAATAGATAAATAGAACAAAAACCCAAAAATAAGCTGAGACCAAAGGAAGCTTGCACGGTTCTCCCATAGTTCACGCTTGAACTGCGCCACTATTGCATTCATCTTCATCACACAGCTCCCTGTACGCTAATTTGCGGTTTGACTTTGGCAACAAACAAATCACTTAAACTCGGCGAAGCCAGTCGCCCCAGTGCGGCAAGCGAATCACGCTGAACACAATTTTCATAAAGCATCCCGTAACCACCTAATAGGTTGCGCACATGAATAGGGTTGTGCGCCAAGGCATGGTCTTTATATTGTGCCTCTACCTGCAGTTCTACATAGGTATTTGCAACAGTTTCCATGCTGGCATCGAGCAAAATTTTTCCGCCGCTGATGAACACCAGATCAGTCAAAATACTTTCTATTTCCTCTACTTGATGCGTGGTAATAATGATTGTTTTCTGCGCATCGTAATAATCATTCAACAGGTTTTCGTAAAATTGTTTACGATAAATAATATCCAAGCCCAGGGTTGGCTCATCCAGCACCAGCAATTGACTGTCGATGGCCATAATCAATGCGAGATGTAATTGCGTCACCATACCTTTGGATAGTTGCTCCACCTTATCCTTTTGCTGGATATTGGTATTTTCCAAAAACTTCATACAACTGGCGCGACTAAAGCGCGGATGCACTGCTTCGGTATAAGCAATCAATTCTTTTACCCGCATCCAGCGCGGCAGGGTTGCGGTATCGGCAATAAACGATACCTGCTCCAATAATCTCACTCGCTCACGCTGGGGATTCATTCCCATTACACTTAACTCGCCCTCTACCGGCGCCAAACCTAAAATACCTTTTAATAAAGTCGTTTTACCTGCGCCATTGGGACCAATCAAGCCCACTATTTTTCCGGCAGCAATATCAAGATTAATATTATCCAACGCAATTTTTTTGCCGTAGTGTTTAGATACCCCGAGCGCACGAATCAAATTATCCATATTATTCTCCCTGCACCGCCTGCAAGGCAGCGATCAATTCTTTTTTGCTAATACCCAGCTGGCGCATACGTGCCAGCAATGCCGGCACTTCAGCGGAAATAAATTTTTCTTTTTCTATGCCGTGCAATTTTTGTTGTGCATCAGCCAATACATACATGCCCATGCCACGCCGCATTTCTACCAAACCCATATCCACCAACTCCTGATACGCCTTGCTGACTGTAATGTGATTA
>DATIDX010000119.1:0-3136 GCA_035456025.1 Cellvibrio sp.
CCGGCAAGCGTGCGGGCGATGAGATTGTGCAGTTATATGTCAATGATCCGGTCGCAAGCGTGACCCAGCCGGTAAAACTCTTGCGTGGTTTCAAGCGCGTGAGCCTTGCGCCGGACCAGTCGGCACAGGTGACATTCACACTTGCTGCCAATCAGTTGGGTTTTTACGATCGCCAGATGGATTATGTGCTTGAGCCGGGCAAGATTAAGTTAATGATTGGTGCATCTTCAGCGGATATTCGCTTGCAGGGCGAGCTTGATATCACCGGCAAGACCACGAATATCGCCGCGCAAAAAATCTATATAACGCCAGTGAAGGTCAGCCCGCTGTAGGTGGCTTTTTCAGTGCAGGACGCGCACTCGGCCGGTCAATTAACTGGCTGATTGCGCGGTGGTTTTATGGCCGGTTTTCTTTTATCCTGCCTGAACCCGACGGCATATCGCATCCGGGCTTATAGGATATTTAAGGAATTATCACGTGAAAGAATCATCCCGATTTTTGTCAGCCAAAGGTAAAAGACCCTTGTTGAACCTTGCCAAAGCCAAGCCAGCGGCACTGCTGGCAACCATGCTCCTATTAACCGCTTGTGGTGGCAGTGATGATGGCACCAGCGACGGCGGCGGCAGTGAACGCAAGCCATTTTTCATTAACGGTGGCAGCAGCGATTGGAAAGCGGGCGAATATAAGGATGCCGAACAATTTGCCAACCAGTGCGAAAATCCGCGCACAGGCTCCAGCCCGGTTACGCGCACGCCTTATCCCGATACCAAAGGCGATTACCGCAGCGAGAATAATTTCCTGCGCTCCTGGAGCAATGACACCTACCTTTGGTACAAAGAACTTCCCGACCTGAATCCGGCGAACTACAAAGACACGCTCCAATATTTTGATTTATTGAAAACTAATGCAGTGACCCCATCGGGCGCACCTAAAGATCAATTCCACTTTACCTACGACAGCGATGAATGGGAGCTGTTGTCTGAGTCCGGTATCACTTACGGCTATGGCCTGGAATTAAGCTGGATCTCCACAACGCCGCCGCGCGAATTGATCGTGGCCTATACCCAGCCGGGCTCGCCAGCGGCGGAAAAAAATATTCTCCGTGGAGCCAAGCTGCTTAAAATCGACGGTGTTGATCTGGTCTCAGGCAATACTGAAGCGGATATCAACAAACTCAACAGCGGTATTTATCCCGCCGCTGCGGGCGAAGTGCATACCTTCTTAATCCAGGAGCAGGGCGCTGCATCGCCGCGCGAAGTTATTTTGCAATCGGCCAGCGTAACCAGCGTGCCGGTGCAAAATGTTAAAACGATTGATACCGCAACAGGCAAGGTTGGCTACCTCACCTTTAACGACCATATCGCCACTGCCGAGCGCGGGTTGGTGGACGCCATCAGTCAATTGGATGCGGCTGGTATAAATGATTTGGTAGTGGACCTGCGTTACAACGGCGGCGGTTATCTCGCCATTGCCAGCCAGCTCGCATACATGATTGCAGGCGCTTCGCCTACCAGTGGCAAAACCTTCGAGCAATTGCAATTCAATGATAAATACCCGACCAAAGATCCGGTCACTGGCGCAGCACTTGATCCCGAACCTTTTTATTCGACCTCGCTCGGATTCTCTGTGAGTCAGGGGCAAGCGCTGCCAACACTCGATTTGCCGCGCGTGTTTGTGCTCACCAGTGGCGACACCTGTTCCGCGAGTGAAGCATTGATTAACGGCCTGCGCGGCGTTGGTATCGAGGTCATCCAGATTGGTCGCACCACCTGCGGTAAGCCCTACGGTTTTTACGCGCAGCCCAATTGCGGCACGACTTATTTCACCGTGCAATTCCGTGGCGTCAATGCGAAAAACTTTGGCGACTACAGCGATGGATTTGTGCCGTCACTCACTGACGATGGCAAGGCAAGAGTTCGTGGCTGTTCGGTTGCCGATGATTTCTCGCGCGCACTTGGCGACGCGAGTGAAAAGCGTTTGGCTGCAGCCCTCTATTACCGTACCAATAATGCTTGCCCATCCGCCTCATCCGGAGGGATGAAAAAAGCCAGCGTCCCCGAGCAAAGTCTGGATGGTGTATTAATCAAAGAGCGCGGATTGCAAAACCGGATCATGCGCCAATAAATGCAACAGGAAAAAACCGGCAACTTTGCCGGTTTTTTTTCGTCTGTATTAATCTGCTTGTTTGGCGGTGGGATTGAACGGGGTTTTCTTTGGTCGCCAACCCGAAGAAGTAACTACACCGATCAGGACTAGCACCATGCCGGCGATCTGGATCAAATTAGGCAGACTTCCCAGTGCGAGACTAACCAGCAGCGTAAATACGGGCACCAGGTTAAAGGCGATGGCGGATTTATCTGGCCCTAAAAAATGCACGCCCCTGAGCCAGAAAATGTATGCCAGCACAGTGCCGCAAATCGACATATAAAATAAAATCGCGTGGGTTTGCAGCGACAACTGCGGAATACTGCTCACGGGCTGTTCCAGCAAACAGGCGGCAGTAATCAGTGCGACTGCGCCAATGCTTACAGTCCAGCGCGCAAGTTGCAGCGATGGAACATGCGCAGCAAATTTTTTGGCCGCAACGCTATAGAGGCTCCAGACCACGCAGGCGCCCAGCATCCAGGCGTCGCCCGGGACAATATGCAGTAAACCAAAATTCCCGCCGGTAATCACCAAGCTCACGCCGACAAATGCCAGTGCAATTCCCAGGTATTGATAACCTTTAATACGCGTGTTTAACAACCACACTGAAAATATCAGCGATAGCATTGGTGATAGCGCCATGATTAGCGCAGCGTTTAATGCGGAGGTGGTGTGCAGCGCGGTAAAAAATGCGTAGTTAAAACCGAATACACCCACAACCCCGAGCGGCACCAGCACCAAACCATCTTTCCATTGCAGTTGCGATTCGGCTTTGCCCTGCATCAGGCGCAATAATAAAAACAGAATCAAGGCTACACCAAACCGGTCAGCTGCCGCCGTCAGTGGCGCTACATCATCTGCAATTGCATGGCCGGCATTAAAATTACTGCCCCAGAAAAATGTACTGGCAATTACCATCAACCAAACACTGACCCGCGGATTCATCGCAAAACACTCACTTATTTATCGGGTGTCAAGAATATAGATTTCA
>DATIDX010000120.1:0-4092 GCA_035456025.1 Cellvibrio sp.
AAAAATGCGTTGATTTCTTTTTCGTGAGTGAGCTTGCGCAAAATGCTGAGGGTGGAGTTGCGCACTATGGGCGAGCGCTGGGTAAAACCGGGAAATTTGGTGGTGAGGGATTCTTCGATATTGAGCATGGTAGTTACAACCTTGCGATGGGCTTACGGCAAGGCTATGACTAAACAGTGACGGTTATGTGATAGAAAGGTTGCAGATGTGTGACAAGGTTGCAGTGTGTATGGACTCCAGTATTACCGCCGGGACACGCCGTAAATACGCCCTTGTAGGCTCATCTTCGACATCCATGTCTCAGACGGTCTCGGACGCAGTTCCGGAGTTCATATTAGGACATTGTGCTAAGTCGTTGTCGCACCCACCAACTGCTCTTCCTGCTTCGCCAACAGTGCAGCATAGGGAGCTTTCAAACCAATTAATTTTCCGCTGTCGCTGATGATTTCCAGGTGCTCTTGCAAGTCGCCATCAATCAACCGTTGGCTAATCAAGATTTCGCCTTTGTCCGGCTTGAGGTGATTGTTGTGTTGCACCACAAAATCTTTCAGCAGCGATTTATTGGAATTTACCGGCGCCGACAACTCATGCACTGCTGCCGCCAAATGCAAACGCGGGCTGGGGCTTTTGCTGGTGAGGCTATTTAATAGTTGCGCTGCACACACTGCGCGAAAACTGCATTCGTAAAAGGCTTCGCCGGTAAAATCGATAATTAATGTTTCGCCCGATAACATTTGTCGTTGGCCGCTATATAAATTCAGCACGCCTTGCAATTGCTTTTCAAAGCGACGCAACACAGTGGCAAAACTTTCGCTGTTCAGCTGCTGGTAAAGTTTGGTGATATTAATGATATCGAGGCTCAAGCGCACCGAGACTTGTTTGGGTAATTCTGGTTCTGCTTCGGGTACGTCCTGGATGGTGGGCATTTTTTCCACCACCGCAGTGACTATCTCGGCGGTGCTCGGTAATTTGTCACGCAAGCGCGCCCACCATTGGCGCTGGATCGACCACCAGATCACCAGCAGCGAACAAAAGACAGCAGCGATCCAGATCATAAAAAAGCGATAGTCGCCCACGCTGTGCCTGGGTACGTCGAGGGTCACTTCCAGATATCCGGCAACGTTGTTGTGCAGGGCGATGGGCGCAGAGAACTCGTACCGGCGGCCTTTGATTTCCTGGTTGGGTTTGAAGCCGCTCTGCACCAGCAATTTGTTTTCCACGTTGTGGATGGTTGCCCCTATGACGTTGGGGTATTGACCAACTTCTAACAGGATCGCCTGTAGGCTGACCAAATCCTGTTGGAGGGTGGCGTTGACGGCTTGGCGCGCCGCGCTATTGGCGAGCACTTGGCCGTAGTGGCTAATCTGCTCGCGCTGGTTTTGTTCGCTGTTGTGAATGTAAGCCAGGGCGCCGAAGACACCCAGTGCCAGCAGTAGCAGGCTGCACAGGCTAAGTTGCGGGTAGGTGCGGTAGGTTTTGATAAATGCCATCTTGTTGTTAAGTCCGTGCTCGTCGTGTTGCGTTCATATTTAACCCCAGTTCCTGCCGGGATCAGCGTTCGTGACAACCGGCCAAACGGGTAGGCTGGTTGTCGTGTGGAATTGCATTCTAGCTTAAGTTCCCGCCACGCGCTAAGGCAGGCGTCCCAGCTTTGCATACCGACTGGCTGCTGTAGGCAGCCATGAATTCCGCTAGAATGCGCGCTCTGCGCAATCGCCCACCTGACAGCGGTGCCTGGGGTCGCAATTTACCTGCTCGCCAGCTGCACTGTATGTTTGATACCCCTTATAGAGAGGCAATGTGAACGAACTTTTACTGATTAACGCATCGGGTCAGGACCAGCCCGGCATCACCCGCGCTATCACCAGCGTTCTGGCCCGCTGCGGGGCGCGCGTGCTGGATATAGGCCAGGCGGTTATCCACGATACTCTCGCGCTGGGCATTTTGGTGGAATTGCGTATCGCCGCCGAGGTGCGCGCCCAGTTGCTGGAGCAGATCCAGCAGGCGACCCAACCATTGGGCATCCAGGTGCGCTTCCAAACCGTCAGCGCAGAAAGCTACGAAAACTGGACCGAGCAGCAGGGTAAAACCCGCCATATAGTGACCTTGCTTGCACGCCAAATAGACGCCGCCATGATCGCTGAATTGACTGCAGTGACCTCATCGCACGGCCTGAACATTGACAGCATCAGCCGCTTGTCCGGCCGTGTATCGCTCGCCGATCTGGATGCGGGCAGCGACCATCAAGGGAGCGCCTGCGTGGAATTTTCGGTGCGTGGCACACCGGCAGATTTGGTGGCACTGCGCGCCGATTTTATGGAGCTGTCAGCGCGCTTGAATATCGATGTCGCCTTCCAGCGCGATACAGTTTATCGCCGCAACCGCCGCCTTGTATGTTTCGATATGGACTCAACCCTGATTGAAGCTGAGGTGATTGACGAACTGGCCAAAGCCGCCGGTGTGGGCGAACAGGTTGCTGAAATTACCGAAGCCGCTATGCGCGGCGAATTGGATTTCAAACAAAGTTTTGCCCGCCGTATGGCGCTGCTCAAAGGTTTGGATGAGTCTGTACTTGCCGGAATCGCCGATCAATTGCGTATCACCGAAGGCGCTGAGAAATTAATTTCCTCGCTCAAAAAGCTCGGCTACAAAACCGCGATCCTATCGGGCGGATTTAATTATTTTGGCCGCTACCTGCAAACCAAACTCGGCATCGATTACGTCTATGCCAATGAGCTGGATATTGTCGACGGCAAAGTCACCGGCGAAGTAAAAGGCGTGGTGGTTGACGGGCAACGCAAAGCTGAATTGCTCGCGATGCTCGCAAAACAAGAAGGTATTGCCTTGGAACAAGTTATCGCCGTCGGCGATGGCGCCAACGATTTGCCCATGCTCAGCGTTGCGGGTCTCGGTGTCGCCTTTCGTGCAAAACCTTTGGTGAAAGCATCGGCAGAGCATGCGATTTCTAATTTGGGGCTGGATGCGATTTTGTATTTGTTGGGCTTTAGGGAAAGGGATAGGTTGCTTTAAGATTTTTCCGTTCATCACACCGCTTGCTGATAGGGGCGAAACGCCCCTATGTCTCCTCTCCGCGTAATTGTTCTTCTGCTTCAGCTCTTGCTAGACTGGTTTGATCCTATGCTATGTTATGTTTAGGTAAGTTTTTTTGGTGGGCTACGTCCAAAAGGCTTTAAGATTATATGTGTCGTTATGTTTTTTTAAAAAAGGACGTGTTGAAATGAAAAATATTTACATTTTAATTTTTATGCTGCTGTTTTCATCTTTATCTTTAGGTGGTGAACTTGAGGATAGAAGAGAAATTAGCCGTGTGGCTAAAGAGCTTATGCTGCATGGCTCGTTCTCTGAGCTCGAAAATCTTGCTTCCATGTATAGAGATACGGAAGAGAGGACTTCTAGTGGCTTGTGGAAACTTACTTTATTTTATGGTGCATTTGGTGATGTTAATTCAAACGAAGTAAAAGATGAAAAAAATTGGAATGAGTTGGTGAAAAATACAGACTTGTGGATAACGGCCTATCCTAAATCGCCAACTCCATATATTGTTAAAGCGCTTGTGCTAAAAAAAGAAGCCTGGGCTATTCGAGGAGTTGGATATTCCAATACTGTGGCACCTAGTGCATGGAAGCCTTTTTATGAAAAAATTGAGCTTTCAAGAAATGTTCTAGAGGAAAGTAAATTAATTTCTAGCGAAGATCCGCATTGGCACTCAACGATGGCGGAGATAGCTACGATTCAGGCATGGGATGAGGTTGAGTTTAAAAAATTTACAAATCAAAGTTTTTCTAAATTTCCTAATTATTTTCAACTGTATTTCAATGCCATGAATTACTACACTCCAAAATGGAGGGGAAGTGCGGATAAAGTTGAAATTTTTGCAACTGAGATAATGGAAAAAACAAAATCTAAAGAAGGGTTTGGTATGTACGCCCGAATTTATTGGTATGCATCTCAGTCTCAATTTCAGGGGAAATTGTTTGAAAAGTCTAAGGTGCGCTGGGATATTATGAGCAAAGGTATTGATGATGTTCTGAATAAATTTCCTGATCAATGGAATATCAACAGCTTTGCTTT
>DATIDX010000121.1:0-13392 GCA_035456025.1 Cellvibrio sp.
TTGCCAGCTTGTTGTTGCAAAAAACTTTGCAGGTGCCTTTTGTTAGTTATCGTAATAATTTATTTAATGATGCTGCCGTTGCCATGCCGACCGACATAGGTGAAAAAATTCCGTCCGAGACTGTCTCAACAGCACTGAAGCATGGTTGGGCGTGGAAAATTCCGCTCACTAATCGTTACGGTAATGGCTATGTGTATAGCAGTGCTTTTTGCAGCGCAGATCAGGCTGAGCATGAATTGCGCGAGCGCCTGGGTGTGCTTGAGGCAGATATCCCGGTGCGGCATTTGAAAATGAAAATTGGCCGTGCGCAACAACATTGGGCGAGAAATTGTTTGGCGGTAGGTTTGGCGCAGGGTTTTATCGAGCCGCTGGAGGCGACGGCGTTATTTTTGGTGCAGCAAACCATCGCAATATTTGCAGAAGATTTTACTCGCGGTAATTTTACGCCGCGCTACCGCGATGATTTTAACAAACGGATTAATGGCCATTTTGATGGTGTGCGCGATTATATCGTCACTCACTATAAAACCAGCGCGCGCACCGACACCGAATATTGGCGCGCGAACATTGCCGACCAGCAGGATATTTCGCCGGTGATGCGCGAGCTTTATAGCGGCTGGTTTGCAGGCAAAGATTTGGCGCAGGAGGTGAAGCGATTGCAAATTGCACATTATTATCCCGCGCCATCCTGGTACTGCATTCTGGCGGGAATGGGAATTTTGCCGAACAGCGCGCAAGTGCGAAAAGCAAATGCGGAAGAAGCGCGTTACGATTTGGCAGCACTCGATGATTTTTTGCGTCGCTGCGCACTCAATTTTTCTGATCACCGTGAGTATTTAAGACAGCTGAGTATTTAAAACAGGCGCGCATTTAACGTTGCTGGTATTTGCCGCTGATAGATAAAAAATCGCTGCAAAAAAAGCCCCGCTTAGGCGGGGCAAAAAAGGAGAGCAAAAATCCACTGGGGAGTTACCCCGTATCAACTAGAACTTGGCGCGTACCCCGAGGGTGTAGCGTGCTTCGTAAACGTTTTGGCTCACGGTCACGTCTTCCCACTGCATGTAGGTGCTTTCAAATTCTTCGGTGATGTTCTGGCCTTGCAAATACACGGTCAGGTTGTCGGTGAAGTCATAGCTGATGGAGGCATCCACATAGCTGGTCGGCGCTGACCACCAGGCCATAGGATGGCCATCGTTCCAGGGCTTGCCCATGTAGCGCTCGCTGCGGTAGTTGTAGGCCACGCGCCCCTGCCAGTTATCCAACTCATACCAGAGCACTATGTTGGCCTGGTCTTCCGAGTTGTCGGCCATCGGCATGGTTTTGCCGTAGAAATCCTTGTCGCCGCCGGTGCTCTCGGAGTAGGTGTAGTTGATAGTCGAACCCAAGCCACTGAGCAATCCAGGCAGGAAGTCATAGGCCTGCTGATAGGACACTTCAAAGCCCTGCACCGAACCGCCTTCCACATTGGTTTTGGAGGTGAGGTCGATACCGTTGTTGCGCACTACGCCGTCCAGGTCGGGCACACCGTAGAGTTTGGAAGTGCTGGTACCGATGAAGCTCTCTATGTCGAGGTAGTAGAGGCCCACGCTGACCAGGCCGAGGTCGGCGAAATACCACTCCCAGCTCAGGTCGAGGTTATCGGAACGCCAGGGCTCCATATTCGGGTTGCCCTGGGAGTCGGCTTTCACCACCTGGAAGACACCGCCATTGATATTGGGGTTGAAGTTGGTGGTGTAACTCAAGCCCAGGCCCAGGTCGTTGGCGTCCAGTTGGGTCATGGTTTTGGTGTAGGCGAAACGCACTTTTTGGTCTTCGGCTACATCCACAGCGACGTTTACACGTGGCAGGAAGTCGGTGGTATGGCGTTCGGTTACGGTGGTGTTCACTAGCGGGCCGGGAGTGCCGGAGATGCCGGTGTAGGTTTTGCCATCCACCTCAACAGTCGAGGTGGGCGCAGCGCCGTAGTTGGTCACATCAAACAGGTTATGCACCGCCTGCATCCCGAAGTTGGCCTGGTAGGGCAAGCCCAGTTCGCCTTCGATATTGGCCTGGAAGTAGAGGGTGTGGGAGTCTTCATCCAGCTCGTAGGAGCGCGCCCAGTTGGTCACTTCGACGTTGCCCGGGTAGAGCGAATTCTGGAATTTGGCGGCATTGTCCATCGACTTGGGGTCGATGAAGTAGTAGCTCTGGCCTTTGGCGGCCGGGCCAAAATCGCTCACCTGGTGGATGTAACCCATGTTCTGCAATTCATTGAAGCCCAGGAAACGGCCGATGGTGTCGCCGCCGGCGCTAATGCTGATGCCGGTGTCTTTCCACTTGGCGTAAGCGGTTTCCGGCTGGCCGCTGGCGCTGTTGCGGGTGAAAGGTGCGGCCAGGTCGTAGTCGCGGGTGGAGACCTCACGCTGAGCATAGCGGTAACCGAAGTCAAAACCGCCGTTGTCGAACTCGAAGCTGCCGTCAAAACGCAGTACGTCGAGCGAGGCTTCATCGTCGTGGTTGTGCTCGGAGAAGGTCGACACCAATGCATATTCCTCGATGCGGTCCCCGAAGTCGCTCGGGTAGGCGAAGCTCGGGTGCTTGCCCGACATATCCGCGTGTACTGTGATGCGGCCGCCCGGATTGGCAGCGTCGTATTCGCCTTGGGGATTGACCGGGACTTTCACGCCGTTGACGGTGGATACCAGGGCTTGTTGCTGGCCGCTGGTGATAAACGCATCGGCGTAGTCGCCGGTGTGGGATGCCTCGGCTTCGCCGTGCAGATAGCGCGCGCTGCCTTTGAAGGTATCGGTAAATTGGAAATTGGCTTGCAGATTGATGTTGGTGGAGTCGCGTTTGTCGACTTTACTCTCTGCTTTGGCGGTTACGCGCACGGCATTCAGGTCGAATACCGAGGTGGTGTAGAGGTCGATGTCGGTCAGGCCTTCCGCGCTCGGGCCGCGGTTGGTCAGCTCGGTCGGGCTGATCCAGTCATAGTAGGTCCAGGCGTTATCGGCCACCAGACCATTGGTGCGCTCGTATTGGTCCATGGTGGTGTAAAACACGTCGGCCAATAACTCGAGTTGTTCGTTGGCCTGGTATTGGAAGCTGGCAGAGAAACCGGTGCGCTCGCGCTCGGTGGTGCGGTTGGTCACGCCGTAGTCGATGGTGCCGAACAGGGCGTCGTTAGTATCGCCATCACCGGTGACGTCGCGCGCGGGACTCCAGCCCGGCCAGTTGGCTCTGTCGCCATCGGCAACGGCTTCATTGTCCTCGTGGTAACCGCGCCACCACCAGTCGTTGAACATGCCGTAGCGATAGTCGGCGAGGGTCGCGTCGGATTTGGTCGCAGTAAATACCGCACCGAAATCTTCGTTATTGAAGCCGGCAAAGGCCGAGAGTTTGGTGCCGGTGTCGTCGGTATAGGAGCCGTCGGTGCCTTCGATGGAGCCGGCATAGGTCCAGCCTTCATCCAACTCAAGCGGGCGGCGCGTCTTCAAATTGATGGTACCGGCCACACCCGCCGACAGGGTTTTCGCCTCGGCTGATTTGAGTACATCCACGCCGGACAGGAGTTCGGCCGGGATATCGGCAAAGTTAGGTTGCAAAGTGGTGATCGAACCGGCGCTGATGTACTGCTCGCCATTTAACAAGGTGCTGACTTGCGGCAGGCCGCGCACATTGACAGTCGAACCTTCGCCCGCGCTGCGGCGGATCTGTACGCCGCTTACACGTTGCAGTGAGTCGGCGATGGTGGTGTCAGGCAGCTTGCCAATGTCTTCCGCGCTGATGGCATCTACCACCGAGCCGGATTCGCGCTTGATATTTACGGAGTTGGTTAGCGATGCCTTGATGCCGGTGACCACTACCTCTTCAACTTCATTACTTTGGGCGTAGGCGCCGGTGGCGATACAGGTTGCTATCAGGGTGGATAGCAACCGTTGGTTAAAACGTGCAGAACTGTTCATCTATGAGTCCTCTGGTTTTTGGCTTTTTTATATGTAGTAAATCCCTGCGTAGTGGGGGGTTGGCAGGTTCTCAAACCGGACGGCGGCATTATTAGTCAGGCTCTACCATTGGCTGAGATGGCCGAATCCTAGATGTAATCGTTTACATATTCAAATAATTTATGCCACGTAGAATTGCATAAATGGCGTTTCATACATCAAAAAATGATTATTTATGTGCCATTTTGGCGTGTTGGCAATTTTATTAGTAATTCTATCTATATGATTAAGATAGATTTTTATTATTCCATGTGCACGTGGCTATTATTTTCATAGGTAATGAAAATATGGCTGTCAGCTTTTGTTTAGAATGTAAAAAATCTGTAAACGGTTACAAAATGTTACCTATGGTGACAAGAATATTGGTATTTGCCCTAGTCTAAATTCAAAGTTATTGTTATGTTATAACAATAACTTTAGATGAGAAAAAGTGGGCGGATTTATGGGTTTGTTACCAGTTACAGTACTGTCGGGCTTTTTGGGTGCGGGAAAAACAACGCTCCTCAATCACATTCTCAACAATCGCGAACAGCGCCGGGTGGCGGTAATTGTGAACGATATGAGCGAGGTGAATATCGATGCGGCGCTGGTGCACAACCAGGTCGAGCTGAATCGCGCGGAGGAAAAACTGGTGGAGATGAGCAATGGTTGCATCTGCTGCACCCTACGCGAGGATCTCTTGGTTGAGGTTGCGCGCTTGGCAAAGGAGGGCCGGTTTGATTATCTGGTAATTGAATCGACCGGCATTTCCGAGCCACTGCCAATCGCCGAAACTTTTACCTTTGCCGATGAAGATGGCCGCAGCCTGTCGCAAGTTGCGCGGCTGGATACTATGGTGACAGTCGTCGATGCGGTGAACTTTTTAAATGATTATTACGACGCGTTTTCGCTGCAGGAAATCGGTGAAAGCCTGGGCGATGAGGACGAGCGCAATCTGGCGGATTTATTAATCGACCAAATCGAATTTTGTAACCTGCTGTTGATCAGCAAAACCGATTTGATTACTGCGCAACAACTGGTTGAGTTGCAAGCGATTTTGCGCAGTTTGAATCCCGCTGCTGAAATTGTCCCCATGGTGAAAGGGCAGGTGCCGCTGGAAAAATTGCTCGACACCCAACGGTTTGATTTCGCGCAAGCTCAGCAGGCGCCGGGTTGGCTCAGGGAAATGCGCGGTGAACATCTGCCGGAAACGGAAGAGTATGGCATCAGCAGTTTTGTCTACAGCGCGCGCAAGCCGTTTCATCCGCAAAAAATATATGACTTCTTTTCCCAGCCCAATGGCGACGGAAAATTATTGCGTTCAAAAGGATTTTTTTGGCTGGCATCTCGCCCTGAATGGGCCGGGCAGTGGAGCCAGGCTGGCGGTATAGCGCAGCACGGCGCTGCCGGAATTTTCTGGAAAGCCATTCCCGCCGAGCGCTGGCCGACGGAACAGAAGCAGGTCGATTCGATTATGGAAAAATGGCAGGAGCCTTTTGGTGATATGCGTCAGGAGCTGGTGTTTATCGGTCAGCATTTGGATAAGGGGTGGGTGACTGCACAGCTGGATAATTGCCTGTTAAGCGATGACGAGCTGCTGCGCGGTGAGGATTATTGGAAAACCCTGCCTGACCCCTTTCCTCTCTGGAGCGCGAGTGATGCGCATTGAGTGTGAATTCGTTGAGTAAAATGGCGCGCAAAAAAAATCGGCAGCAGAAAAATATCGGCTGCCGATTTTTTCAATCGCATTAAAAAATTAACTGACCAGCTGTATCGCTTTTTTCGCCTGGGTTGAAAGTTCGGTTTGCAATTCAGGTTCCAGCTGCAATTGTTTGGCGAGCTCCTGCAGGTAAGCGCGCTCCATAAAATTTTCTTCATCGACAACCAAAATACTGGCCAGGTACATTTCCGCCGCAATTTCTTTGCTGGTGGCAACCTTGGCAATTGCCGTCGGGTCGAGCGGCTTTTTCAATTCGAGATCAATCCAGCCCACCAGTTCAGGATCTTGCGTCAGCTTATTGATTTCACCATCAATCAACTGGCGCTCGCGGTCATCGACATGGCCATCGGCCTTGGCCGCCGCAATCAATGCGATAAGGATGGCGCGGCTGTGTTGCTCGGCCTGCGCCGGTGGGACGCGATCAATAGTTTGCGGACTGGCGCCTGTACCGGTTTGCTGTTGTGCCTGCCAATTGCCGTAAGCCTTGTAGGCAAGTGCACCCAGGGCCGCAAGGCCGCCGTAAGTCAGTACCTGGCCCCCCATTTTGCGGCCTTGTTTGCTACCCAATAGCAATCCGATAGCACCGCCGGCCAGCGCCGCACCGCCTTTACCCGATAAGAGGCCGGCCAAACTGCCAAGTGGTGAGTTATCGCCAGCTTGCTGGTTGGGCGATGACGGCTGGTTGGATGATTGTGGCCAACCGCCGGATGCTTGGGCACCGCCCTTGTTTTGCAGCAAATCCGTGCCGGCTTTCAATAATTGATTGAGTAAATTGGTGGTATTCATGCGCGCATCCTCGGTGATCTTCCACTTTGTTGGTTCAGAGGCATTTGATGGGGTTGGTAGATCTAAAAACAACCGCAAGAAATGATAATTTTTGTTATTTACCAAGCAATACCAAATAGCGCCAACCGGCAGTGCCAACCCCTGTCCCAAGCGCTAGAATGCGGCCTTGAATTTTATCTTGCGAGTATTTATGCATCCCGCCGATTCCGCTCCCGCCAGCGATAAACAATTAATTCCCACTAATATCATCACCGGGTTTCTCGGGGTTGGGAAAACTACGGCAATTACCCAGTTGCTCAAACGCAAGCCGGCGGATGAGGTCTGGTCGGTGTTAGTGAATGAGTTTGGTGAAATCGGTATCGACGGCGCTCTATTAAAAGAGACCAATGCCCACATTCGCGAAGTGCCCGGCGGTTGCATCTGCTGTGTAGCGGGCTTGCCGATGAAAATCGCGTTGAATATGTTGATCGCCAAAACCAAGCCGGATCGCATCATTATCGAGCCCACTGGCCTCGGGCATCCGGAGGAAATCATCAACACCCTGACCGGCGAGTACTACGATACAGTGCTGGATTTGCGCGCGACCATCACGCTGGTAGACCCGCGCAAATTGAGCGATACCCGCTACACCGGCAATGCTAATTTCATCGATCAGATTGCGGTTGCCGATGTGTTGGTGGCGAATAAAAGTGACCTGTGCGGCGCAGAAGATAAAATCAGGTTCGATGAACTGGTTGCCAGTGTTAATCCGCCCAAGCACGCCGTGTTTGCAGTAGAGCAGGGGCAACTTGAATTGGGCTGGCTGGATCATCCGCGTCTGCCCCATGCCCTTGCCCATCCGCAACATCACGCTGCGCTGCGCAACCACCGGCTCGCCAACCCGCAGCGCGAACTTTATAACGCTGCGATCCAATTACCGGATGGCCAGGATTTCTTGCGCCGCGAAAATCAGGGCCAGGGTTTTTATTCCTGCGGCTGGATGTTCCAGCCTGAAATCCAGTTTGATTTCAACCAACTCTTCGGCTGGATGACCGGCGTGCAAGTAGTGCGTGCCAAGGCGGTGATGAACACGGATCAAGGCATATATATGTTTAATGCCGAAGATGGCGTCTTGAGTGTGAAACCCTTAATGATGGATGACGAGACGGAATTGCTCGACAGCCGCATTGAACTAATCCATAGCGCTGCCATGATAGCGGATGAATTGGAAGTTGAACTCTTGCAGTGTCGCAAGCCCTAAGGGTTTTACGTGAATCCTTATGGTGCAGGGCTGCATCATAAAGAACCAATGCGACGCACGAATTCTCACCGACTTAACGGTATTGAGCTAAGGTTAAGGGTAGAGTCACCAATTAAACTCACAAAAACAAAACCTTTCAGGGGTCAGAAAAAATGATGTTATTGCTCTCTTTATTGGCGATATGGGTACTGGTCGCAGTATTAACCTACCACGAGGTAGCGCTGATTGCCTCCTCGTGCCTGGTGATTATCGCTTGGTTGGGCTTGGGCCTGTTGGTCACGCCCCATATGTTTTCGCCCTGGCTGGTAGCACCGTTAGTCGCCATTTTAGTGGTGCTCAATCTGAGTGTAGTGCGCCGCGCATTGCTGACCAAACCCGTGTTTGCAATGCTGAAAAAATCCATGCCCCCGATCAGCGCCACCGAGCGCGACGCGCTCGAAGCCGGCACCACCTGGTGGGAAAAAGAGCTCTTCAGCGGCAGCCCGGAGTGGGACGAATTTGCGCAAATCAGCTTGCCGCAATTGACCGCAGAAGAGCAGTCGTTTCTGGACAATGAAGTCAACGAGTTGTGCGAATTGCTCGATGAGTGGGATATCCAGAACAATCGCAAAGACCTCTCGCCCGAGGCTTGGCAGTATCTCAAAGACAAAAACTTCTTTGGCCTGATTATTCCCAAAGAATATGGCGGGCGCGATTTCAGTCCGCACGCGCAAAGCCGCATTATGAGCAAAATCGCCAGCCGCTCAGGCACTGCGGCCGTGACCGCGATGGTGCCCAACTCACTTGGCCCAGGCGAATTATTGGTTAAATACGGTACCGAAGAGCAGCGCCAGCGCTGGTTGCCGGGGCTCGCTAATGGTACGGAAATTCCCTGTTTCGGTTTGACTGGCCCTGAAGCCGGCTCCGATGCCGGCTCGATTCCGGATACCGGCATCGTCTGTAAAGGCACCTTTGAAGGCAAAGAAGTTATCGGCCTTAAGCTGACATTTAGTAAACGCTGGATCACTCTGGCACCGGTTGCGACTGTGGTCGGCCTTGCATTCAAGGTGCATGACCCTGAGGGATTGCTCGGCGATCCTAACAAGAAAGAATATGGCATTACCTGCGCGCTGATTCCGGCTAACCATCCCGGCGTAGAAATTGGCCAGCGCCACAACCCTGGCTCGCCATTTATGAACGGGCCTATTTTCGGCAATGATGTCTTCATCCCTGCCGATTGGATTATTGGTGGGCCAGCAATGGCCGGTAAAGGCTGGCGCATGCTGATCGAATGCCTCGGCGCAGGCCGCGGCGTTTCCCTGCCGGCGTTGTCTACCGCCAGTGGCGAAATGAATTACCGCATGGTGGGCGCTTACGCCAAAATTCGTCGCCAATTCAATATGGAAGTCGGCAAGTTTGAAGGTGTGCAAGAGGCCACGGCCGAAATTGCTGCGACCGGTTATACGCTTGAAGCCATGCGCCAATTTGTCACTAAGGGTTTGGAAACCGGCGCCCCTTCGGTTATGACTGCTATGGCGAAATACCATGCGACAGAATTGATGCGTAAATCGGTTGAGCATTCAATGGATGTGGTTGGCGGCCGCGCCATCCAGAAGGGCCCGCGCAATTTCCTGGTAGCCTCCTACCACTCGGTGCCAGTGGCAATTACCGTGGAAGGCGCAAATATTCTAACGCGCTCGCTGATGATTTTTGGCCAAGGTGCGATGCGCTGCCATCCGTTCCTGTTTGAAGAAATGCTCGCTATGCAATTAGAAGATGGCAACGAAGGTTTGAAAAAATTCGATAAACTTTTTGCCATGCATCTCGGTCATATTTTCAGTAATTTGCTGCGTACCAAATTGTTAGGTGTGGTCGGTGGGCGTTTCAGTAGTGTGCCAGCCAACGCCGACGATTTCAGCAAACGCTGGTATCAGCGAATTAATTTGTTGAGCGCATCCCTCGCATCCATGTCGGATATCGCCTTGGGGGTGTTAGGTGGCAATCTGAAAAGACGCGAATTATTGTCAGCGCGTCTGGGTGATGTACACAGCCAATTATTTATCGCCAGTTCAATTTTAAAATTCCATTCAGCCCATACACGCACTCGCGCTGAAGATGCACACGCTGAATACGCACTTACCCGCGCGCTCTATATCGCGCAGGAAGCGCTGCGCGACTTTGCCGATAATTTTGGGTGGATCGCTAAAGTCGTTCGCTTCGCCACTATGCCGTTCGGTTCAATCGTTAATAAACCGAACGACAATTTGATCCGCGAATTGGGCGATTTGATAATGGAAGAAAACCCTGTGCGACAATTGCTCGGCCAATATCTGTACGTCAGTCATGATCCGCAGGACGCCTTCGGTCGTGTGGAAAGCACTTACCAATTGCTACTGGCGTTGGGCCCAGTGTGGAATGCATTTCTCAAAGCAAAAAACAGCGGCAAGATCTCCGGCGCTACAACAGAGGAATTGGCAAAAGATGCAGCGGCAAAAAATATCATCCAACCCCACGATGTTGCCCGCATAGTGGAATACGATGCGCGCCGCTTCGATTGTCTATTGACTGATGCGTTTGATAAGTTGTGATGCTGGAAATTCTCTGAGCGATAAAAAACCCGCTATTGGCGGGTTTTTTATGGAGTCATTGTGGAGTTATAAAGACCAACCGGGTAAATCTTTGCTAGCTCGAACGTAGCATTTCTGCCTCGAGTTTTCGCTGTATAAAGCGTTGTCAGCGCGCTTTAATATGAGTGTTTCTGTGTTGTTGAGATTAGTGAAGATGTAACTGAAGTAATCGATATCATCCTAGAGCATCAAATATCTCTTTGAGCGCTACTTGCTAATTGCACTCCACGATTTTTTGAAAATCCCTACAGCAGCTATTAATCCAAACCTTCCCCAGATAGCCGCAATCACTAACCACAGTAATAGCGTTGAGTAGGAGGAGCCAAAGAATTTGCGATAAAAACGGGTCATCCCTTTGTGCTTATGCCACTCAACGAACAATGGACGGCTTTTGCTGCAAACCCCCTGAACATGGGTTATGGGAGCAGAAGGCACAAACAGTATATCCCAACCGGCCCGTACGAAACGCATGCACCAATCCAGGTCCTCACAATGTAAGAAATATTCGTCGTCCCACAAACCCACTGCGGCTATCGCCTCTGGTTTAACCAGCATGCAAGCACCGGATATAGCTTCAACGCTGATCGGTGAGGCGGGTAGGGGTTGTCGGTGTAAATTAAAATCCACTAGCAATTGTGGCCAGCGTCGGGCAAATCGCTGTAAACCAAAGGCACTTACCAAAGTGCGACCGGGCGTTGGTGTCAAACGTCGCCCCCCAGCCTGTTCACTGCCATCGAGATTGAGTAACAACCCGCCAGTCATACCTGCCTTAGCGTTAGATATGAGTACGCGATACAGCTCTTCCAAGCTGCCCATTGCGCAAACGCAATCGGGGTTCAGGAAAAACCAGTAGGGGTTTAGCGCGGCGCGTGCACCTATATTGCAGGCCGCCGCGAAGCCCAGGTTAGTACGATTGCGGATAATGCGAAGGCGTCTATCGCCCGCAAAATGTGTTTCCACCAGAGCAATGCTGTTGTCCTGCGAGGCGTTGTCTACCAGGATAACTTCGCCCGACTGCTCCAGAATCGATTGAATACAATTTACCAAGCCAGCACCGGCATTGTAGTTGACGATGATAGTGGAAATTGGCAGGCTCACAGGTACCTCAATGCGGGTTGCGGATAGTCGCGCGCAGAATAGCTTATTGATTGCCTGATGGGATGATTTGAAGGCAAACAAGGCATATATGTTAACAAATTGTTACCAGTGCAAACTGTTAAAGAAGCGGCTCACTTGTTAACATTCAACACCGGATTGTTTAAGGTCAAATGGACCCGATGAAAAACTCCCTCATCCTCAAATTTCTTGGCGCGCCGCGCCCCATTAAGCGCTTAATCTCGGTCAGCTATGATGCCTTGGCGATAGTGCTGTCCTTTTATCTGGCCTATGCCTTGCGGTTAGGGCGGATATCGATTGATGTGGACCGCGCGCTATTGATGTGTCTGGGCTTTACGCTACTGGTATCTATAGTCACCTTTATGCGCATGGGGTTATATCGCGCTATTTTGCGTTACATGACCCAGAATGCCTTGGTGACAATATTCACCGGCATCCTGATTTCCAGCTTAGCCATGACTCTAAGTGCTTTCTTTTTGCACGCATTCCTACCCCGCTCTGTACCTATTATTTTTATTTTAACGACATTGATCCTTATTGGGTTGCCGCGCTTGGTATTCCGCAACGTTGTAAAAATGGTCACCCCTCGGGGGGATATCCAGGTCGTAATCTATGGTGCGGGAGAAACGGGCAATAACCTGGCTACCCAATTACAGTTGGGAGGTGAATTCAACCCGGTAGCTTTTGTGGATGACAATAAAAGATTACATGGCAGCGTGCTTAGTGGCCTCAGGGTTCATTCTCCAACTCAGCTGGCGACAATTATTGAGCAGTACGGTGTTACACGCATCTTGCTGGCGCTGGGAAATATCAGCCGTCAGGAAAGAGTGCGGATTATTCGTTATCTGGAACCGCTGTTGGTTCAAGTACAAACAATTCCCCCGATAACCGACATAGTGAAAGGGGTGGCGCGCATCAATGAGCTCCGCAATATCCAAATTGAAGATTTATTAGGGCGTGACCCGGTAGAACCGAATGCGACCTTAATGGGTAAAAATACTACCGGAAAAATTGTGATGGTTACCGGAGCCGGTGGGTCGATAGGTTCAGAGCTTTGCCGTCAATTAATCAAATTGCAGCCGCAAAAAATTATTCTTTTCGAACAAAATGAATTCAATCTCTACAGCATTGAAAAAGAACTAACTGCAATCCAGGCGGGCGCCGAACATACCGTTGAATTAGTGGCGCTCTTAGGGTCTGTGCAAAATTTTCCGTTGCTGGATATGACGATGCGTCAGTTCGATGTGCACTGCGTTTATCACGCGGCGGCTTATAAACATGTCCCCATGGTCGAACAAAACATTATTGAAGGCGTTAAAAACAATTTATTCGGCACCAAAAATGCTGCAGAAGCAGCCTTACGCAATAACGTTAAAAATTTCGTGCTGATTTCAACCGATAAGGCAGTTCGTCCAACCAACATTATGGGCGCGTCCAAGCGTCTCGCCGAATTAGTATTGCAAGACCTTGCTTCCCGCCCATCCAAAACGATTTTTAGTATGGTACGTTTTGGGAATGTGCTCGATTCATCGGGTTCGGTGGTACCTCGCTTTCGCGAACAAATCAACAAGGGCGGCCCAATTACCGTCACCCACAAAGATATTGTGCGCTATTTCATGACCATCAGCGAAGCAGCGCAACTGGTAATTCAATCGGCATCTATAGCGCAGGGCGGGGACGTTTTTGTCCTCGATATGGGTGAGCCGGTAAAGATTCTGGATCTTGCACGCGAGATGGCTTTACTCTCTGGATACAGTATCAAGGATGAGAATAACCCCAATGGTGACATTGAAATTATATTCACTGGACTGCGTGCCGGTGAAAAACTTTATGAAGAACTACTCTGCGGGGAAAATTGTGAAGGCACAGTTCACCCAAGAATTTTGCGTGCACAAGAAAAGAAAATGCCTCCTAACGATTTGGAATCACTTTTGGTGAAGGCTGAATCATTTTGTAATAGCT
>DATIDX010000122.1:0-8474 GCA_035456025.1 Cellvibrio sp.
CGCAAGACCCGGAGATTCGCTTGAACTTGAATGCCGACGAAACAGTTCCTTACGGTACGGTGGCAAAGTTAATGGTGTTAATCGAAAAGGCCGGCATCCAGAAATTATCCTTTATTACGGAAAAACAAAGTTAGGGCAAGAGTTCGTCACTGGAATAAATTGATTTGTGAAAAAGGCAGCCAGCGAAACGCTGTGCTGCCTTTTTTTGTCTGTTTTATTATCTCTGTTTTATTTTCAGTGCTCTATTTTAAATAGTTAATTACATGGATTCCCACCTCCAGCGGGAAGTTAAGCGCTGTTAAAAGCGGCACTCGACTTTTGAACGCAGGCTTCTTGGCTCAACCGGATAGCAATGAAAATCCTCTATACCTTCTGCAGGTTCGCCCGTGAGGCGCAGTGCATAGTACTAATCAATATCGCGTCCATCGATATCGATTAAGTTGTGCAAGCCTCGTTCGATATTGACCGCATGCCGTCGGTAACCAACATCAGAATTCACCGAGCCGCTTTTATTGAGTAACTACCTTACCTCGGTACAAATTCGATGATCTCATTCGTGCGCAGCACCGGCCGGTGGGCAATATCTGCGCTTCCGACAGTGCCTTCTGTTGCCGATATTTTTTCCCAGTTGATTTAAGTGGTGCCTAGGGACAAAAAGGTTCGCGCGAGCACCAGGTTAGTTTTGTTGGGTTTGGAGAATGGCAGCGCTACTAATATTCAAATACGCTGTGTAGATGCGCACTGCGCACCAGAATACCGCTGCTGCGGATTCTGGTGGCGTGCTCTTGTCACTTTTGATGGGCATTGCCAGTGTCGATCAATGCATTGATTTAGGATCTATTAACCCGCGAAACTCGCATCGAGATTGCGTAATTCATGCTCCCGGTCATGGCTATCGGTGGTGCGGGAAAAGCCACTGTCAGCAAGCAATCCGTGGCGTTTCAGTAGGGTGCGCATAACGTTGCGCGAAATTCCCAACAGAGCTGCACCATGCACCTGGTTTGAACGCACATGTGCAAAGGCTTCATGCACAATCAAACTTTCCAACTTATCAAAGTGGTCGCTGTCGCCCTGTTCGGTAAACAAACGGCGCAGTTGTTTGGCGATAGCAGTCATTGGGTCATCGCCGTTGCCTGAGCCGTGGTCAGAGCCATTTAATGAGCCCTGATGGCCGCCAAAACCTGAATTGCCGAACGAATGCGATTGCACGTTGGCGCTGTGTAATGGTTGGTGTACAGGTTGTGGGACTTGCTGATGGCTGGCGCCAGTATTCCAGCCACCCGTCACCTTTAAGTGTGCGGGTTCAATTTTATCGCCACTGGAAACCAGCAATGCAAAATGCACTACGTTTTCAAGTTCGCGAATATTTCCCGGCCAGGAATAGGTCAATAATAATTCGATTGCGCCGGTAGAAAATTGTGGCTGGCGATAACCCATACGCTGGCTGTAAGTTTTCAGAAAATGTTCGGCCAGCGGCAATATGTCGCCCGGACGTTCGCGCAGCGGCGGCAATTTTACTTGCGCGATATTAATCCGATACAACAAGTCGCGGCGGAAATGTCCGGCAGAGACGGCGTAATCCAGATCCACGTTAGTTGCTACAACCAAGCGCACATTGACCGGAATAGTTTTGCGCGAGCCAATACGCACCACTTCTTTTTCTTGCAATACACGCAAGAGTTTTACTTGCAGTGGCAGCGGGAGATCGCCAATTTCATCGAGAAATAAAGTGCCTTCATTGGCCGCTTCAAACCAGCCTTCGCGTTTGCCCACTGCGCCAGTGAACGAACCGGCTTCATGACCGAACAATTCACTCTCTGCCAATTGATCGCTAATAGCGCCGCAATTGACCGCGAGGAATGGCCCTTTGCGTCCGCTTAATAAATGGATATGACGTGCGACTAATTCCTTGCCTGTGCCTGTTTCGCCACCAATTAGTACCGGTGCATCGCTCGGGGCAATGCGCTCGATATATTCCAGTAAGGTGGCTGAAATAGGATCGGAGAATACTAACGCTTTAGCCCTTACCGATAAGGGTTGTGCGTTGCCTCCTTCCAGGGATAAGAGAACCGGTTGTTTATTTTCCTGAATCACGATGGTTCCTCAATTAAGTGTGCGATGTAAAACTTTGTTAATGAACGCATTCTAGACGTTAATACTTGCCCTTAATAAGGAATTTAAATCTATAAACTTATAACTAATTTACAAATAAAAACGTGGTTAAAAAATAACAAGGGCTGATGGTTTTTGAGCAAATAAATCGATAATTAAACATTCTGGTGCGGGTTGCGGCAGATATGACGCCAATCAAAGCGCGCGGACTTACAGCGATGATTTATTTCTGCGCAAGAGCTAGTAAAAATGAAAGCTGCAGCGTTTGGAGAGCAATAACCAGAGGGGAATTTAACGACAAAAAACGTGATGGACTTGTGTCCATCACGCAGAATAAAAATTATTTTTGCAAAAATATTTTTGAACTGGTTGGTCGAGCGTAAACATGGGCGCCAATATCCAAATTCAGTGAGCGCTCTTGCGCGCGTGGCAATTCCACATGCAATACATCCTTGCTGAGTTGATGCTGCAATTCAATGCGCAACACCGACCCTGCGGTACTGACATGGGCAACACGCGCTGCGATTGCGCCTTCGCTGCTGGACTCACTTAATTCAATATCGTGTGGGCGAACATAGGCGACAGCAGCCTGGTCTCGCACCGTGTTGTGTTCGGGCGCTGGCAATTTGTAATCGCCGATATGCGCCCAACCATTATCCACGCGGCTGTGGAATAGATTTACCTGGCCAATAAAATCGTACACGAACGGGCTTGCGGGACTGTTGTAAATATCATCTGGCGAACCAATTTGCTCGATATTGCCTTTGTTCAGCACCACGATTTTATCGGCCACTTCCATTGCCTCTTCCTGGTCGTGGGTCACGAATATGGAAGTGATGTGCAATTCGTCATGCAAGCGACGCAACCAACGGCGCAAGTCTTTACGCACTTTGGCATCGAGAGCGCCGAAGGGTTCGTCCAGCAACAACACTTTAGGCTCAACCGCCAGTGCGCGCGCCAATGCAATACGTTGCCGCTGTCCCCCAGAAAGCTGATGCGGATAACGATCGGCCAACCAGTCGAGTTGCACTAGTTCCAATAATTCATGCACGCGCTTTTTAATAAATTCATTACTTGGGCGTGTCTCTTTCGGGCGCACGGTCAAACCAAAGGCGACATTGTCGAATACCGTCATGTGGCGGAAGAGTGCGTAGTGCTGGAATACGAAGCCGACATTGCGCTCGCGCACATGGACGTTAGTGGCGTCTTCACCGTGGAAATGTACACTGCCCGCATCGGGGTTTTCCAAACCGGCGATAATACGCAGCAGGGTGGTTTTTCCGCAGCCCGATGGGCCGAGCAGGGCGACGAGTTCACCGGTAGGGAAATCCAGTGACACATTATTCAATGCGGTAAAGTTACCAAAGGTTTTATGCAGATTGCGGACTTGAATGCTCATACAGTTGTTCTCGCAAAAAAATCTTTCGATTAATAATAATTACTGTGCACTTGCCGCACGCACGGCCAGTTCATGTTCGCGGGCGGCTTTCCACTCCAGCAAACTTTTTAATACCAGGGTCACTAACGCCAATAAGGCGAGCAGTGAAGCCACAGCGAAGGCAGCGGCAAATTGGTATTCGTTGTACAGAATTTCAATGTGCAGGGGCAGGGTGTTGGTTTGCTCGCGAATTTTTCCCGAGACAACACTCACCGCACCGAACTCGCCCATCGCACGCGCATTACACAAAATCATGCCGTACAGCAGCGCCCATTTAACCGATGGCAGCGTTACCCGCCAAAACATTTTCCAACCGCTGGCGCCGAGGGTAATCGCTGCTTCTTCTTGCTCTTTACCTTGTTCCTGCATCAACGGAATTAATTCGCGTGCAACAAATGGAAAGGTGATAAACACAGTCGCTAATACAATGCCCGGAACGGCAAACATAATCTGGATATCGTGATCGCCCAGCCAGGGGCCAAAAAATCCCTGGCGGCCAAACAGCAACATATAAATCAAACCGGCAATCACGGGCGATACGGCAAAAGGCAAGTCGATCAAGGTGATAACAAATTGTTTGCCACGGAAATCAAATTTTGCGATTGCCCAGGCAGCCGCCAAACCGAAAATCACATTACAGGGAACTGCAATACCTGCCGCTATAAGCGTGAGTTTTATCGCATGTGCCGCAGCAGGTTCAGTAACAGCCGCAAAATACACTTGTGCACCTTTGGCAAAGGCTTCGGTAAACACCACCACTAACGGTAAAAATAAAAACAGGGCGAGAAATGTCAGTGCGACACTAATCAGCGTTACGCGCACCCAAGTGGATTCACTGGTGGCTGCTTGGGCAGCGCCAGTTTTACGCGATGATAAAGATGAAACAGCACCGGCCATGATTAACCTCCTGTGCGCTTGTGGCTCCAATGCTGGAGCAGGTTAATGAGCAATAACAGCACGAACGAAAATATCAACATGACCGTACCCAGTGCAGCGGCGCCAGCGTAATCAAATTGTTCGAGCTTGGTCATAATCAATAGCGGAGTGATTTCGGTTTTGTAAGGCATGTTGCCGCTGATAAACACTACCGAGCCGTATTCACCAATCGCGCGCGCAAATGCCAAGGCAAATCCGGTTAGCAGTGATGGCAAGAGTGCCGGTAACAAAACGCGATAAAAAGTTTGCCAGCGCGAAGCCCCCAAACTCGCTGCGGCTTCTTCAACTTCGGCTTCCAGGTCGGCAAGTACCGGCTGCACTGTGCGCACCACAAATGGCAGGCCAATAAAGGTGAGGGCGACAGTTACGCCGAGCCAGGTGTAGGCAATTTTTATATCGGCCAACCAAAACCATTGGCCTACCCAACCTTTAGTGGTGTAAAGCGCGGTGAGTGCGATACCCGCAACGGCAGTGGGTAATGCAAAGGGCAAATCAACCAAGGCATCGATTACGCGTTTGCCAAAAAATTCGTAACGCACCAACACCCAGGCGACGATCAAACCGAAAACCAGATTGATACTGGCGGCGGCGAGTGATGCACCGAAGGTTAATCTATAGCTCGCCACAGCGCGGGGGTTGCTAACAACTTCCCACAGCTCGGGCCAGCTGAGTTGTAATGATTTAAGCACTAATCCCGCCAAGGGAATGAAAACGATCAAGCTGGCGTAGAGTGCAGCGAGGCCAATAGATAAACCAAAACCGGGCAATACCGATTTTTTTATCCAAGGGCGTTTGGGTTTTGAAAAAGACGACGCTGGTTCTAGCGCCGTAGAGGCAAGTTCACTCATGTACAACTCTCTTCTCGTACCTGTGGTCAGGAAACTGAAATTCGACGATCAAAACGAACATGGTTTTGCATGTCCGTTTTGATATTCACATTCGATTATTGGTAAATCTGATCGAAGATTCCGCCGTCACCAAAGTGGAATGGCTGCGCTTTAGACCAACCGCCAAAGTCGTCGATGGTGACTAACTCCAATTTCGGGAAAGTCTTTGCGTAAGCTTCAGCAACTTGTGGGTCGCGTGGACGGTAGTAATGTTTTGCAGCAATGTTTTGACCTTCTTTGGTGTAGAGATATTCAAGATAGGCTTTTGCCACTTCCAGATTGCCATTGGCTTTTGCATTGTTATCGACAACGGCAACTGAAGGTTCAGCCAAAATTGACAAGCTTGGCACTACAATTTCAACTTCGTCCGCACCCAATTCGTTAACTGCTAAAAAGGCTTCGTTTTCCCAGGTAATCAAAATGTCGCCAATACCACGTTGTACAAAGGTCGTGGTCGAGCCGCGTGCGCCGGTATCCAGAACTGGAACGTTTTTAAACAATTCACGTACAAATTCTTTTGCGCCGGCATCGTCTTTACCTTGTTTCTTGGCGTAAGCCCAAGCTGCAAGATAATTCCAACGAGCGCCGCCAGAAGTTTTTGGGTTCGGCGTAATGACTTCCACACCTTTTTTAGTTAAATCGTTCCAATCCTTGATATTTTTTGGATTGCCTTTGCGTACCAGGAATACGATGGTTGAGGTATAAGGTGCGCTATTTTGTGGAAGCTTGGTCACCCAATCTTTTGGCAATAAACCGCCAATGCTGGCGATAGGATCTATGTCGCCGGCCAATGCGAGTGTCACCACATCGGCGCGCAAGCCATCGATTACCGCGCGCGATTGTGCGCCTGAACCACCGTGTGATTGGTCAACATGCACATCGTCACCGGTTTTTGCTTTCCAGTGTTTGGCAAAGGCGGCGTTAAATTCGCGATACAATTCGCGCGTTGGATCGTAGGATACGTTTAACAGGTTTACATCTTTAGCGAACACGCTGGTCGCGATCAAACTGGCTGCGATAAACGCAGCAGATTTACCAATAGATCGAATAAGTTTCATAATTTTTTCTCTCTGAAAAATAGAATTCCTGGTCATGCCTGCCAGGGCAGGCACTCATCGTTTTTAGAAACGGAAATCAAAGCCCAATGCGGCAGCGCTATCGGTAGTGGCAAGGGTGCTGATTTTTTCATCGCCGCTTGCCTCAACTTCGGCGTAGGAGCCAAACACACGCACGTTGGGGTTGAAGTTGTAATCCAGACCGACAATAAATCCTTCAAGTTCTGCATCCGCGTAGGCTGCATTCACCGGAGTCGTTGATGAGCTGGCGTATTGAATTTTTGCGAGCCATGGGCCGGCAATTTTCCATTGTGCGTTGAGTACGTAACCGTCTTGTTCTTTAAACGCGTTACCGGAAGCGCCGTCCCATTCAGAGAGTGGGTTCAAACCATTTTGTGCGCCGAGGCTAGTACCGTTGGTGCCTACAAACGTGGAGAAACCGCCGAGTACGTCTACATCGTCATGGGCTTCTGCGGTTTGATAAATCGCGCCCAGTTTTACCGGGCCAAGCGATACTTCACCGATTGCGCGCAAGGCATCGGTAGTTGCAACGTTATCGTCGTAGCCCAAGCCGACATACCATTTTGCTTTGCCGTAAGTAACCGACGCTGATTTCCCCGATGCAAACCCGTTATCGTCCTGCTGGTTGGTTGCACTCACCGGAACACCGGTTTCTTCTGCTTGAATCGCCGCGAGGTTAATTTCCAAACCGCCAAACCAAATGGGTGAGGTGTATTGGATAACATTATCAGGACGGTTTTCACCGACGATGTAAGTTCCTATATCGCCCAATGGAGAATCGTTAAAACGGTCGATGTCAGTGCGCAGTACGGTGTTAGTTTGCAATGTTTTTAACGGAGTATCGTTTTTACCCGCGAGGATAGAACCCCAGCTGCCGCGCAGGCCGCCAAAAATATTGCGCTGGCTTAATTCACGGCCGTTGCTGTTGGTGCCGTTGTCTACGTCAATGCCGTATTCCAAGCGATAAAATACCGTAACGCTTGAGTTCGCATCAAAATCACCCTGAATACCTAAACGCGAGCCAGTGCTTTCCAATGCGAAGGTATCCAATTCGGTAGTCACACCGGTTGCACCAACATGGCGGTAAGTAGCCGGATTGGTTGGTGGAGTGACTTGTGCGAAATCGAGTTTTTCCAAATCATACTGGTTGGCGGTTAAATGGATTTTTCCGTAGAGCGTTGGAAAACCCGCAAATGCATTTGCTGATAGTGCAATACCGACAGCCACTGCGAGAGAATTACGTGTGCTGATAGAATTTAAAACTGTAGCGCTTGAAACCTGTGATCGCACAACCGACCACGCATTTTGAAATGACATGCTAATCTCCGAAAATTCACATATCACCTCCGGTGGTCCGGTCAGTGGATTTTTTTGTGGTTAAAAATATTTGTTGTAAATTTTTTTACTGTTTCGCTGACTACTTGGTGTTTACACCTTTTTCCCAGCGTTTCTTTTCACGGCGTTCGATTTGCACAACCTGGCCATTGTGGACTTGAATTTCCAACGAGCCGAATTGGATTAACGCCAGTTGGTGTTTAATTTCTTCCAATACTTCTTCTGGAATTGCTGCCTGCGCGTTGCGGTAAGTTTCCATAACAATCTCTAGTACTAAAAATATTCAGGATGGTTTCAGTGACGTCGCCATCATATTCAGATGCCATTAAAACTAAAAATACTGATTATTTATTAGCTTATAACGTTGGCTTGATGGGCATAGCCATCATGTACTGCCTATCTTGTAGAGTTTGTTGCGCTTCCCTGCGCTGCAGTTGCGGTATCCGGGTAGCGATAAGCTGGAGTGCAAATTAAAAACGGAAGTCCAGGCCGACGGTGAAGAGTTTGTCAGTAACAGCTTGGGTGCTTATCGCTTCATCGCCCTGGGTTTCTACTTCGGCGTAGTAAGTGAATAGACGGGTGGCTTCATTCAGTGCGTAATCCAGACCGAGAGCCAGTGCATCCAGTTCGGCGTCATCGTAATTTTCGTTGCTGGGGGTAGAGGTGCTATTGGCGTATTGGATCTTGGCA
>DATIDX010000123.1:0-19278 GCA_035456025.1 Cellvibrio sp.
ATCCAGCATCCAGGAATTAGTTATCCTGCGAGTGATGGTAAAACTCGCCCGCGCTCGACGACGGTATTAATCACAAAAAAAGATGGCGGCGTGATAGGAAGTTGATTGGCTGAAACATCTGTTGGCAAATTAAAAGCTCGCTGGAATAGCGAGCTTTTAATTTTGGGGTGACTATTGGCCCTTGCGCGACTCGCGAATATAAAAACGCGCGTCTTTCGCCTGGTTGTAGCAATTGTCAAAATTTTCCACCGTTTGCATGGTACGTGCGGAGGTAATCAAACCTAATGCTTTGGTGTAGCTGACGGTGCCGCTGAAGCCATCTGCTTTGGCGATGGATAATTCACTCCAGGCGGCGTCGAGTTCTTGGTCACATGCACTGCGATATTGGGTTTTTCCTGCGCAAGCAGAAAGCAGCAGGGCACTCATTAATAAACTGCTAACGAAGACAATTTTGGAAACGGACATCTGTGATTCTCCATGGACGATGTTGATCATTGGATCAATACCTGGCTCTAGAGTTCACATTCTCGCTGGTGTGGATACGAATGCCAAGCCTGTTATCAAGCTAACAGCGCATCTACTTGGCAGTGCAGTTCGCGATCTATCACACCTATCGCAACCGCAATAACCTGGTCGAGTGGGGCGTGTACATCGATCTGAAATACATCACTTTCAAGGGTGGGATCTTCCAGACTTTCGAATTGGCTATCAACCAAGCTGGGAGCCATAAAGTGGCCGGCGCGTTTGTTAACGCGGGTCTGGATGGTGTCTTTATCGCTGGATAAAAACAAGAATATGGTTTTAAGCCCGGCTTTGCGCAGCTCATCGCGGTGTACACGCTTGAGGCCGGAAAAAGCGAGGGTTGAATGCTGTTGTTTAACTCCTGCATTCCGGAAGTATTCACGCATGCGGATTACCCAGGGTAAGCGCATCGCATCGGTCAAGGGCTGGCCTGCTGCCATATGGTTGCGCGCTTCCTGACTGTGGAAATCATCACCATCAAGATACTCATAGCCGTAATGGTCGGCCAATGCTTTGGCCAGCGTTGACTTGCCGCTACCTGAAACCCCCATAACAATGATGAGATTGGTGTCGGAATTAGGATTGGTAAGGGCGGTTGGGTAGGCCATATGAAAGTTCTCGTGTACACCTAATGATCAATAGCATCGCATACCTGCTAATGATAGCGCAATCATTGAGCTTGTGGTATGTTAGCAAAAAATAATAACCAAGTGCAGATATTGCCCATGAAAACAGCAAAAAAAAGAACCTCAGATAAAAAAATCACCTTGGTTGATGTAGCTGATGCATCCGGTGTTAGTGCTATCACCGTATCCAGGGTGATCAACCAGCCGGAAAAAGTCTCGGAATCCCTGCGGATCCAGGTGCAAAAAGCCATTGATTCGCTTGGTTACATCCCTAACCAGCATGCCAGTTCACTCGCCTCATCCAAGTCAAAGGTGATAGGCGTTGCCATTCCATCATTAAGTAACATCGTATTTACCGAAGTGCTGCGCGGTATTTACGAGGTGATGGGCGCGGCCGGGTACAAGGTGCTGTTAGTGGATACCCACTATTCGCCGCTGGAAGAAGAAAAAATGGTGCGCACGCTGCTAAGTCAGTCCCCCGAAGGCTTGATCATCACCGGTGGCGACCAGACCAAAGCCTGCCAAAACTTCCTGCACAAGGCGCGCATCCCGATTGTGCAGATCATGGAATTGCTCGCCGACCCCATCGATATGAATGTTGGTTTCGCTCACGGGCGCGCGGGTTTTGATGTGGTCAAGCATTTGCTGGGGCAGGGTTATGAGCGCATAGGGTTTATCGGCGCGCGCATGGACCCCCGTGTGCAGCAGCGTATGCAGGGATATAAGTTGGCATTGGAGCAGGTGGGCAAGTTTGAGAAAAATTACATAGTTACCACACCCGAACCTTCATCGATTGGCGTGGGTGGTGATTTATTCAAAAGTCTGATGGCGTCCACGAACGGAATAGTCGATGCCGTGTTCTGCGTGAACGACGACCTTGCACTCGGCGCGCTGTTTGAAGCCCAGCGAATGAATATTCGTGTACCACAGGATATGGCAATTTGCGGCTTCAACGATATTGAAGCGGCTGAATATGTGAACCCATCCCTGACGAGTGTTTCTGTCGGTCGTTATGAAATGGGCGTAAAGGCATCGGAGATGATTATCCGCGTGCTGAATGAAAAACCGATCGACTCCAAAAAAGTAGATATGGGTTACGAAATAAAAAAACGTGCGTCGACCAGCCGCATTTAAGCCAGTTAATAGTTAAACGATTTGAGGTTTTGCGTGGATAACAACAATAGTACCCAGGCGCCGGTGTTGGTGCGTTTACCCTGGCGGGAAAAAATCAGTTACGGTTTAGCGGATAGTGGGTTCAATTTCTTCTGGATGAATATTGCTACTTTCTTAATGATTTTTTATACCGATGTATTTGGTATTTCCGCTGCAGCGGCAGCCTCGATGATGTTCATCATCAAAATTGTCAACGCTTTTACCGATCCGATTATTGGTGCAGCAGCAGATCGCACTAACACCCGCTTTGGAAAATTTCGCCCTTATTTGATTTGGATGCCCTTGCCGTTGGCCGCAGCGGGTGTATTGACTTATACCACGCCGGACTTGTCAGAGAATGGAAAAATTATATGGGCTTACGGCACTTACTTATTGATGATGGTGTGTTACACCTGTATCAATATTCCTTATAACGCTTTGTCAGGCGTGATGACCAATGACCCGCAAGAGCGTTCAACTATTAATGGGTTGCGTTTTATTTTTGCGTTTGGTGGCGCGACTTTGGTAACCGCAGCAACACCCTCACTGGTGGAATGGCTAGGGAACGGCGATGAAAAATTGGGTTGGCAATTGACGATGGTGGTTTGGGGGATTGCTGCCAGCATATTGTTTGTCATCACCTTTTTTAATACCCGTGAGCGTATTGCTCCGCCTCCAGAACAAAAAACCAACGTATGGCAAGATATTCGTGATCTAACGCAAAACCGCCCTTGGGTTGTGCTTTTCTTTTTGGCGTTGATCATTATGATCACCATTACGCTGCGTACTTCATCGGCCGCCTATTATTTTAAATATTATGTTGAGCGTCCGGAATTAATGGCTGGCTTTGTTCCCGCCTACATGGCTGCCGCTGCAGCTGGTGCAGCCTGCACGCCAATCATGACTAAATTTATTGATAAAAAAATTCTGATGATGATCCTCATGTCGATCACTGGTGTTTTATCCGTTGCATTTTTCTTTATTCCTAAAGATCAAATTACTTTGATGTTTGCACTGCAAATAATGATTGGTTTTGTGTTGGGGCCTAAGTCACCCTTGGCGTTTTCTATGTATGCCGATACTGCCGATTACAACGAGTGGCGCACAGGGCGCCGTGCTACTGCCATGACCTTTGCGGCTGCAACCTTCTCGCAAAAATTGGGCACCGCTTTGGCGGCGGCAGTGATGGGGTCGGTGTTTACCGCTTTGGGGTATGTTGCCAATACGGTTCAATCGGCTGAATCGCAGTCGGGTATCGTTTGGTTGATGTCTTTTATTCCTGCACTATTCGCGTTTGCCGCTGTTGGCATAATGACTTTTTATCAGCTCGATAAGCATCAATTAGTAAAAATCCAAACTGATTTGGCTGCACGCAAAGCTGCAATTAATTAACCCACCTAGTAGCGCATGGAAATCTCTATGCGCTTTTTTCTTTTTTCCAGTAAGAGTGTCAGGAGCTGCTTATGTTGCGTCCCACGCATAATGGCCAACGTTATGAACTATTAACTCCCACTGCCATGCCGCGCGCCGCCGGATTTTTATGGAATCAGCAAATGATGATCCAGGTCACTTGCCGTGGTTACGCTGTTGCGCAATTTATGCAGCCGGAGCCGGCTAAGTATGCTTACGCGCCTAATTTGGAAGCGAAAACATTTATGCAGCCGGAGCAGCCCTATTATGCGCATCATCCAGGGCGTTTCTTCTATATTAAAGATGAAGAGACCGGCAAGATTTTCTCTGCTCCATATGAGCCGGTACGCGCAGAATATAGCGATTATTCTTTTTCAGTCGGCAAAAGCGATTTGCAGTGGGCGATTGAATGCGATGGTGTTCGCGCTGAGCTCACTTTATCGCTTCCAGTAAAAGATGTGGTTGAGTTGTGGCAGTTGCGCGTAATTAATAATTCAGGCCGCGCGCGCAAGTTGAGTGTTTATCCTTATTTTCCGGTTGGGTATATGTCCTGGATGAACCAATCGGCGGAATACCGCGCAGATCTCGGTGGCATAGTCGCAACGTGCGTAACGCCCTATCAAAAAGTAGCGGATCACTTTAAAAATAAATACTTCAAAGACAAAACGTTTTTCCTGCACGATGTAAATCCCACTGCTTGGGAGGCCAAGCAGGAAACCTTTGAAGGTGAGGGAGGGTTGCATAATCCGACGGCCTTGCAAGCTGAGGTGCTCGCCTGTGGTGATGCGCGCTACGAAACCCCGGCCGCGATTCTGCAATACCGTGTGGAAATGCCCGACCAGGCGCAGCAGGATTACCGTTTTATTTTTGGCCCGGCATTTGACGATGCTGAAATTATCAAGTTGCGCGACACCTATTTAAGTGCAGCAGGTTTTGCCAAAGCACAAGCGGATTACGCCGCTTATATCGCTACCGGCAGTGGTTGTTTGCAGATTGAAACACCGGATGCCGAGTTGAATAACTTTGTAAACAATTGGTTGCCGCGCCAGGTGTTTTATCACGGTGATGTAAACCGTTTAACAACCGATCCGCAAACTCGCAATTACCTGCAAGACAATATGGGCATGACGTTTATCAAGCCCGAAGTAACCCGTGCCGCATTTTTGCATGCGTTGTCGCAACAGGAAGAGTCGGGGGCGATGCCCGACGGTATTTTATTAGCAGAAGGCGCAGAGCTGAAATACATCAATCAAATTCCGCACACCGATCATTGCGTGTGGCTGCCCGTGTGTTTAAAAACCTATCTTGATGAAACCAATGATTATGCAATCTTGCAAGAAATGGTCGCTGGCCATGATGGAAAGACACTGTCAGTGTTTGAGCGTATTTCCAATGCTATGCGCTGGTTGTTGAGTTCGCGCGATTATCGCGGCCTCAGTTTTATTGCGCAGGGCGATTGGTGTGATCCAATGAATATGGTTGGCTACAAGGGCAAAGGTGTTTCCGGTTGGCTGTCTGTGGCAACTGCTTACGCATTGAATTTGTGGGCGGATGTCTGTGCGAAAAAATCCTTGCCTGAGTTGCAGCAGGAATTTACTTTGGGCGCACAAAATGTGAATGCTGCCGTCAATAAATATCTGTGGGATGGCGAATGGTTCGGGCGCGGTATTACCGACGATGATGTTGTGTTTGGTATTAGCAAGGATAAAGAAGGGCGCATCTTTTTGAATCCGCAGAGCTGGGCAATTTTAGGTGGTGCTGCGAATATCGAACAGCGCAATAAAATGATCGCCGCCGTTGAGCAACAATTAGAAACGCCTTATGGCGTTGTCATGCTTGCGCCTGCTTACACAGCCATGCGCGATGATGTCGGCCGTGTGACTCAAAAGCATCCCGGCTCGGCCGAGAATGGTTCGGTCTACAATCACGCCGCAATATTTTATATCTACAGCCTGTTTACTATTGGCGAAAAAGACCGCGCTTATAAGTTGTTGCGCCAGATGATTCCTGGCCCTGCCGAGGCCGATTATTTACAGCGCGGCCAGTTGCCGGTTTACATCCCCAATTATTATCGCGGTGCTTATCACCAGTATCCGCGCACCGCTGGCCGGTCTTCGCAGCTATTTAATACCGGCACTGTGTCTTGGGTTTATCGCTGCCTTGTTGAGGGCGTATTTGGTTTGCAGGGCAATGAAAAAGGCTTATGCATAGCGCCACAGTTGCCCTCGGGCTGGTCTGCTGCAAAAGTAGTGCGGAAATTTCGTGGTGCGGAGTTTGAGGTGTCAATTGCGCGTGCTAATGTCGTTGCAACTGAAATTCGTTGCGATGGTAAGTTGCTTGTCGGTAATTGCATCGAAGATATTCGGTCGGGAGAAAAATATTCCGTGCAGGTATTGCTTCCAGAATAGTTTTATGTGCGCCAGTTGGCGCATCCATTAAAAAATTAGCAATTTTTTCCGAGCCAGCTCTCACAAAGGGCTGGCTTTTTTATGCTTGCCTATTTTTGCCCATCGCTACTGTTGACACTGCATTTTTATGTCGCTATAACCGAAGAAAAATAACTAACAATAAATAAAAAATATAGATTGTTGAATTTCGCGAATTATTTTGTCATCGGTAAAAATTGAAAATATCTACAAAAAATATTCCGTTTTTCGCCGCCAAATTTAAACTCCGAATAAAAATTAAATAGCAATTTTATAACTATAACCAGATCCGCCAATCAACCGCCAAATCATTGTTATTTTCCGTGTTCGCTGGGATATGGCCAGCGGGTTCGCTGATGAAATAACAGTCCGACTAGATGCTTATGCAGGCAATTGAACAAGGAGTAGATTGTGAATTTAAAAAGCTTATCCCTTATATCTGCTGCGGGTATATTGATGACTTACACCATCAATGTGCATGCACAGTGTGATGTGAAATACACCATTCAAAGCAGTTGGGGCAGTGGCGCAACCTTGGATGTGAGCATTACCAACTTTGGTTCTCCCAAAACAACTTGGGAGCTGGCATGGAATTTTTCCAACGCCGAGAAGATATCCCAATTATGGAATGGAAGTTACACCCAGGCCGGCCAGGCGGTCCGTGTTAAACATGTTGGTTGGAATAGCGCGCTCAATACTAATCAATCCGTAAACTTTGGCTTTAATATTTCCTATCCCGGTGGAACAAATCTGGTAAAGCCGACGGAATTTTTTTTGGATGGTATTAAATGCGTTGGTAAAGCTTCATCGAGCGTCGCCAGTAGCAAGGTTTCGACTAGTAGTTTGTTGAGTTCATCCCGCGCTTCCAGCAGTCTGCATTCATCCAGTTCGATTATTTCATCGAGTAGCCTGCAATATTCCAGCTCCAAATCTTCATTAAGTAGTGCGCGCACATCGAGTGCATCCTCTGCGCCGCCTTTGGCGAATTGCACTGACAAGCTGACTTATGGGCCAAGGTTGTTGCGCGTGTTAACCCGCGAGGAATATATCAACAGTGTGCGCGATTTGACTGGGGTGAATTTGCTGACCGATTTTCCCGCTTCCACTCTGGATTTGCTTTTGGCAAACACGCGCGTGAATGGCTTTGATAACAACACACAGGAAACAATTACTCAATTTGTGCAGGCCAATTTCGACAAGCTCGCTGCTAACCTGGTCTATAAAGCCCGGAGTAACCTGAGTGCTTTACTCAACTGCCCTGGTTTAACCAACGAACAATGTGCGACTCGATTTACAACCGAAACCCTCATCCGTATTTTCCGTCGTCCGGCAACGGAACAGGAAATTCAGCAGTACAAGTCGCTGTTTGTCGATGCGATTACCAATGAACAAATCGCTGAGTCGCTAGCACTTGCATGGCGTACAGCCTTGTCATCGCCACAGTTTTTGTATCGTCAGGAAACGGGGGTTGCGGTTAGCGAGATTCGCGCGGGCAATACTACTGAATCCCTGCCATCGCAACTCATAGATAATGATGCCTACGTATTAACGTCTTACGAGCTGGCCTCTTTCCTTGCGTTTACGTTTACCGGTAGTACGCCTGATGATGAGCTGCTAGATGCGGCAAAAAATAACGCCTTGCAAACTGATGCCCAAGTTGAAGCTCAGGTAAACCGCTTGCTCAGTAAAACCAGCGCGCGCGAGCATTTTGGAAAATTTGCCGAGCGCTGGTTGGGGACGGAAAATGTTAGCAATGGATCGGCGCCGTCATTGTTCGCGCCGGAATTTAACACGGATGTTAAATTCTCGCTGCCGCGTGAAACTACAGAATACTTCGCGCATGTTGCACTTGATGAGGCGGGGCCTTTCAGTGCATTGCTCGCGAATAATTACGGTGTGATTAACAAAGTCCTGGTTAATTTTTACGGCTTGGGTTCCGCCAATATAGATAGCGGTAATTTTGTTAAAGCGACTTATCCATCTTATATTCGTCAAGGTGGATTGCTCACCAGCGGCGCTTTTGTTGCCAGCAAAAGTGATGCATCGGCAACTCAGCCGAAAGAGTTTGCACTCGCCATTCGCAATCGTGTGCTTTGCCAGGATGTCTATGGCCCGGCTACGTTGGATGTAGGTCCGATTCGCGACAATCCTTTCTGGCAGGTTGGATTTGCCTATCAAAACCTTTATCCCGGCAGCCAAAAACGTACGCGGGATAGCAGTGGCAATCCGATTAATTCCGCAGGGGTGTTGAGTGGTGTGAGCAGCGCGATTGATGGCGAAATCCTGGCATTTTCCGGAGCCGAAGATCTCGCACAAAAGCTCTCCACATTAAATGCCAGCCGCTACTGTTTTGTTGAGCACAATTTCCGCGCGGCCTTTGGTACCGGGACAAAATCTTTTGATCCGGCCAAACCTGGTGCGACTGATTTGTCAGCGGCAGAACAATCGGATTACGCCTGTGAAAAAGATCGCCTGGATTATGCGTTAACCAGCAATGGCAATAGTGTGCGCGCCATGTTGAAGCGCTTGGGTAGTTTGCAATCTGCGCGTTATCGCAAAGATCGTAGCCAATAATTTTCACATTTACTTATTTGCGAATTAAGGATGGTTTGAGTTATGAAAACCCAAGAAAAGACTGTGCAAACTAATCGTCGCCACTTATTGAAAATGATTGCCGGTGGCACCGCTAGCGCACCAATATTGAGTGCAGGCCTGTTATCGGCAAGTGCCGGGTTTGCCAATGCTACCGGCGCAGTGACGCCTGTGAAGAATGTTATTTTTGTATTTATTCCCGGCGGCGCTCCGGGCGGTGCCAGCACTACTATTACACCTGGGGCGGGGCTTCAGCTAAAAGCCTGTTCGGCTCCGTTGGAACCCGTAAAACAAGAGTGCGTATTTTTTGCCAACACAACCGTTCAGGGTTCTAGCGGCCATGGGTTGTCGCAAACGACCCTGGGTGCCTTGACGGGCGCGCCCAAAACTATCGATTTGGCACTCGGCGATGTGCTTGGCGGAACCACGCCTTTTTCATCGATTCAACTGGGCGTGTTGTCGGCCGATACCTCTATTTCCGCTGTAAACAATTGGGCAAAAGTGCCGGTGATTACTGATCCGTCGCGGGTCTTTGAAATCTTGCGCGATGTTCAGGTCTCAACGAATCCCCAGTACCAACACCAATACAAGCAGTTGGAGATAAATCTGAAAGCGGTGCAGCAGCTGCAGCAGCAATTGGGTGGTTTTGCCGGTTCGCGTTTACAGGCTAACCTGGATGCAATTCGCCGGTTGCAAGAGGATGTATCCTCCTCAAGTGGGTTGCCTGGATGCGATTTGCAACACCTGGCCTGGCCGGCTGAAAGTATTCCTCCGAATAGCGGCGCCCATTTCACGCGTCTGTGGGAATTGCAAACCAGCAATGCAATAACGGCAATTAAATGTGGGCTTACTCGTGTGGTCACCATGTTGATGGGGAATGAGCAAGACGACTTTAGTGTGACGGGTTTAGACCACACCTATGGCATGGCTGCTAACGGTATGCCCTTGAGTGCCTATGTAGAGTTTCGTAAGTACCTTACGGCGCGCTTGACTCATGTGATCCAGCAACTGCAAAACACCACTGATATCAATGGTGTTCCCTTGCTGGATTCCACCTTGGTTGTACAAGTGACCAACATGGGTGACACCAGTATCAATATCAATACTGATGCTCCTTTTATGTTTGCTGGTGGAGGTGCCTCAATTCGTCGCGGGCAAGTTGCAACAGCACCTTTGCACACTCAGGTGCTGGATACTGTGGCCTTGGCTATGGGGGTTTACGGAACTATTGCACCTTATAGTGCAACAGGGTCTATAGCTGGCGTAGTCGTATAAAAATAAAAAGGCGCATCCAAATCGATGCGCCTTTTTAATCGGTTTTTTTAAGCCGTTGCTGGCTTGAGCATTAATCTGCTTTTGCAGGCTTTTTAGCTTTTGGTTTAGCGGGTTTTGCAGCAGGTGCGACAGCTTTCGGCTCTTCAACTACTGGCTCGGCGGCTTTCGCTTTGGCTGTTTTGGTTTTACTGGATTTGGCGGGAGCTGAAGCTTGGCGGGTTTTTACGATGGAGAGGTACTTGACCCAGGCTTGTTCGATGGGGCTTTTGGGGGCGCTTTGGTTAGCTATCACTTTAAGGATATGCAAGTCATCAACTGTCGGGTCGGAGACCTCATCCACCATCAGGGCATTTACCAAGACGCCCTGTTTGCGTATCAAGCGCGCCTGGACATCTGACAGGCCGCCCTTTTCAAAGCCTTCGGGAAAATTAACAGCATCTTGAAAGGTTTGTTTCAGGTAGTGGTCACGCGGCAGCATAAAGTATCTCCATTATTAGTATGTGCACTCAGTGGATCGGCGCCACCCTTGAACAACAGCATCCTTGTTGCAGGTTGTCCGCTGGATGATACCGCCCCAAGCCCAACTCTCTTTTTGTGATGCCGGAAAAGGCTTCCTGGCAAAAGTTGCTGCCGAAGATAATCTGTTTTTATGACACTGTATAGAGCTAAACGCGCGCATTGTGGTGTCTTTACTGGCAGTTTGAGCAAATTACGGGCATAAAAAAACCGGCCTGAGCCGGTTTTTTAACACTTAAAATCAAATGGGCGATTAGGCGGCTGCCAATGCTTTGATTTTAGCGTTCAGGCGGCTCTTATGACGAGCTGCTTTGTTCTTGTGGATCAGGCCCTTGTCGGCAATACGGTCAATTACCGCAACAGCTGAAACATAAGCGGTTTGAGCAGCTGCTTTATCGCCGGTAGCGATAGCGGCAAGCACTTTCTTGAGGTAAGTACGCCCCATAGAGCGCATGCTTGCGTTGTGCTTGCGAGCTTTTTCATTTTGACGCGCGCGTTTTTTGGCTTGGGGTGTATTTGCCACCTTAGTGCTCCTGTGATTCTAGATAAAGGATAAATTCTGGATTAAAAGCCCGAAAAATGGGGTCGGGATTCAAGGACGCGACATTATGCCGTGTTCGATTCGTTTGTCAACCGAAGAAACAGCCCCTTTTTTGTGAATGGCAAGCATTTAATCGGGGGAACTGCTATTGGCCTGAGCACCGAGAAGTTAGTCCTGGCATTTGCATATGTTTACATAACGGGTTTGGCGCTAAATCTCTGTTTTGACCAAGCTTTGGGCGATTATGCCCGTTGGAGGCGACGGTGACAGTGAGGTCAATGCGGCTAATTGATAGCGGCCAGTAGTAAGCTGCTTCGAAAAAAATCCCCTTGGCGGGCAACCACGGGGATTTTTTATCGACAACAAATCGCGCCAGCGAAATGTTTCCAGGCGATAGCTGCTATTTGTTGGTATTGAAAAACGGCAGTGTGCCATTGGGCAGCATGGTGGTTGGCAGTTGGCCGTTCCATTTTTCTGCCTTGGTCAGCTCGATCAGGTTTTGGTTTTGCGCAAGCGCGTCGGCGCGGCTTTTGATGGCGGAAGCCTCGGCATCACCTTTAATACGAATACTTTCTGCCTCGGCTTTGGCGCGCGCGAGCTGTGAATCTGCTTCGGCTTGCGCTTGGGTCACCGCGATCTGCGCGCTGACGCGCTCTTTTTCCAGGTTTTGTTTTTGGGTCTGGACTTCCACTTCGGCGCGCATGCGGTCTTCAACGGACTTTTCATAGGCTGCACTGAAATCGATGTTCTCGATTTGCACAGAGTTGATCACAATCGGGCCGCTGATGGATTTGGTAATGGCATCGGTCACATCCAGGCCGAATTTTACCCGCTCCTGCACCACGGAAATCGCAGTGTACTTACCGAAAATATTTTCAACTTGTGTCGGTACCTGGCGGTCAACCAGGCGCGCGATCATCGAATCTATGCTTTTGAAGTTTTCATAGACTTCTTCAACTTTGTCGGCGGGCACGCTGAAGGTAACCGAGGCGCGGATAGTCGCCGGCTGTTGGTCGCGGCTGTAGGCCTGTAATTCCTGATAACTGGCAGTGTGGGTCTGGGTGGATATTTTGACCACTGAATCGATCAGTGGAATTTTAAAGCCGAGGCCGGGTGCAGCAGTGCCGATAATTTTGCCGTTGCGCAAATGTACGCCGCGCTCGCCTTGGTCAACTGTGTACCAACTGCCGTAGAGCACGGTAATAACAAAAAGGATGACGATGATGGGGATAATCTTGGCGATGCGGATGGGGCTGGGTGCGCTGAAATCGGTTTTGAGCATGATGGTTCCTTTAGTTTAGCTATCAATTTTTTTAGAGGGTTACAACAGGTGTTTAAGTGATCGGCGGTAATTTATGCAGCGCGTGTTCTAGCAAATAATTTTCCAATTCCTGTAATCGCGCAGGCGTTCCTACATCCGTCCAATGGCCCTGATAGACCTCGCCAGTTAATTGCCCGTGGCAGACAGCGCGATGCAAAACTTCGCCCAACGGAAATTTTCGCCGCTTGTCCGGATACTCCGTAATAAGTTGCGGTTTCAGCAGGCTGATGCCGCCAAAGGTGAAGCGGTGCGGCCAGGTTTTTTCTGGATCATCTACCAATTGCTGATCGTCGGCCAAGGCAAAATCGCCGAGCGGATGGAATTCGGGATTGGGCACGAGCAGCAGATGTCCGAAGTGGTTTTCGTCCAGCGGGTGCTGGATAAATTTCGCGAAATCCAGATCGCACCAGACATCGCCATTGATCAGCAGAAAGGTGTCATCGCCGAGCAGCTCCTGCGCGTGCAGAATTGCACCGGCAGTTTCCAGCGGTTCGGGTTCGCTGGAGTAGGTGATCTCCATTCCGAATCGTTCACCACTGCCTAAATGCGCGCGGATTTTTTCACCGAGATAAGCGAGGTTGATAATTACCTCGTTAACGCCGGCCCGCTGCAAATTCTCCAGGTGGTATTCGATCAACGGTTTGGCCGCTGCTGGCAGCAAAGGTTTGGGGGTGTGGTCAGTCAGCGGGCGCATGCGATTGCCGAGCCCGGCGGCGAGGATCATGGCTTTCATTGTCCACCTGCGCTCTTTTCACCTGCAAATTGATAGTCCCTGTACCAATCCTGTTGCTCGGCGAGCGGTAACAGCCTGCGTTTAAACCAGCCGGCGAAGGAGTTCAGCTGCGGATACTGTTCGGCAACTTCCAGGGTGTAGCGGATGACCAAGGGTAAATCTTTCAGGTAGCCAGTTTTTGCATCGCGCAGGCACAGGCGCGCGAAAATCCCGAGGACTTTGATATGGCGCTGCAGGCCAAGCCAGTCGAACCAACGCAAAAATTCCTGTTCACTGACGGTGGGCATAATGCCGGCGACGATTGCCTGCTGCCGGTAGCCGAGTGCCAGTTGCTGCACTTGCGCAGCAGGTAAGCGCAAATAGCAATCGCGCAGTAGCGAGACCAGATCGTAGGTGGCTCCACCCCAAAGCGCGCCTTGAAAATCAATCACCCCGAGCGAGTTGTCATCGAGCAACATCAGGTTGCGCGAGTGGTAGTCGCGATGCACAAACGTTTGCGGTTGTGCCAGGGCATTGTCTTCCAGCTGGGTAAACAGTTCATCGAGCAAATACTGTTCTTCTGCGCTGAGCGCATGGCCCAGGAGTTTGCCTGCAAACCATTCGCTGAAAATGTCCAACTCCCGGCGCAATAGGGCGCGGTCATAGCGCGGGATAAGTGCGGTATCGTCCAGACATTGCTGGAGTTGCACGAGAGTATCTATTGCCTGCTGATAAAGCGTGTTGGCATTTTGGTCGGTTAGCTTGTGAAAAAACAGGCGATCACCAAAATCCTCCACCAGCAGAAAGCCCTGGGTTACATCGGCGGCGGCAATTTTGGGGCAGCGAATTCCCTGTCGGCTGATGAGTTGGCCAATCGCCATAAATTGAGCGGTGTCTTCGGTTGCAGGCGGGGCATCCACTGCCAGCCATTGCGAGGGATTCTGGTAGCGAAAATAACGGCGGAAACCCGCATCGCTGCCCAGGCTTTGGAGTTCAATCGGATGCTCTTCCGCAAGTGTGTTTTGCGTTACCCAGTTTGCAAGCGCTAACTTTCGGGTGTCGATTGCAGCTTGGCCCGGCTCAGCCTCGGCCGGTATGTGGGACTTGGTCATGCGGTTTCGGTCGCTCTCAAATGGATACTGGGCACAATATTATCGGGACATGTATGTCGGGACCTTTGGTCAAGGCAGGAGGTCAGGACAATAACGGGACATGGTTGGCGCCTATTATGGGTTATCTGGATTCTAACCCAGTCAGGTGATTTCCCCCAATTCATTCCCAGCACAGGCGGTTTACAGTAGAATCGCTCCAATTTTTTCGGCGGCATAAGTATGGCGCGCCTATTTGAGACCGCGGTTAATGGCTTCAACCCAGATTCATTCCAGACAGTACCTGCGCAATAAATTCCACCGTTCCCGCCTAACCCTGTGTATAGCAGCCCAGTGTGCGGGCGTTTTATTGTTGTCGGGCACTTTCGCTTGGGCGGAAGATAAGGCGGAAATGGCCAAAACAGATTCCAACGCTGAGCTGCGCGATCTGGATTGGATACCGCTTGAGGAATTGACCGAGGAGCAAAAAGCCAAGGTTCCCACCGCCTGTTGCGGCGCCTATATAGCGCCGCCGCGCACTGATGCGGAATCGGAAATGGACCCGGAAACCGCCAGTATTTTGGGTAGTGCGGATTATTCCGAAGCCGAGAAGCAAACCAAATTTATCATGCGCGACAAGGTGCGCCTGACCCAGGGCAGTCGCTCTTTCCACGCCGATGTCTTCACCTTTGATAAAGCGACGCGCGAGGCCGAGCTGGACGGCGACATCCAGGTGCGCGAGCCCGGGGTTCTGCTGCGCGCCGATAAAGCCTACGTGGACACCAATACCGGCAATGCACGCCTGGATAATGCGCGCTTCGTACTCTATGAAACCCGCGTGCGCGGCCACGCGGAAAAAATGGAAAAGTTTGGCGATAAAATTATCAGCCTGGACCAAGGGACGTTTACCAGCTGCGAGCCGGGCGATAACACCTGGTTGCTGAAAGGCTCGAATATCACTCTGCACAACGACAAGCATTACGGCACGGCGAAGCACATGCGTGTGCATGTCAAAGACATCCCTATCGCCTATGCCCCTTATTTTCGTTTCCCCATAGGGCCTGATCGACTGACCGGCTTCCTGTTCCCGTCGATTGGGTTTTTGGATGACATGAACGGTATCAGCGAATTCTCTGCACCGTTCTACTGGAACATCGCGCCCAATTACGATGCCACCATCACGCCCCGCTATGTGGAAGAGCATGGTTATATGGTGGCGACCGAATTTCGCCACTTGGCAAAGCATTTCGAGACCACGTTGAGTGGCAGTGCGCTCAACGATGATCGGGATCGCAATTATGACAGCACGGATGAAGCAGATATTTCTTATGTGGGTGAAGACCGCTGGCAGTACAACCTCTCGCAGCTTGGTGGCCGCAATGAGCCCTGGTCGACCGAAATTGATTACACCGATGTCAGCGACGTTGACTACATCCGCGATGTAGACGGTAGCGCCGTCGATGTGAATCGCCAGGCTTATATCAAGCAGCGTGTTGCCGCTGGCTATAGCAGTAAGCACTGGCAATTCGGAGCTAAAGCTGAAGAGTTTCGCCTGCTTACCAGCAACCAATTACCCTATCGCGAGTTGCCGCGCATCAATGCGGACGGCGACTATCGGTTTAGCGATTGGCTTGTTGAATTGGATAACGAATATACCCACTTCGGCATGAACCGCTATTACGAGGAGGATCCGACCAATGCACTGTTTAAGGCGGATCTGATCACCGGTGAGCGGGTGCGCACCAACTACAAGCTTACTTGGGATAAGGAATACACCGCAGGCTATGTGAAGCCAGGTGTAGGTGTGAAAGCCCTCGGCTATGAGTTGGACGCCACCAACATGCGCAGCGATGTCGACAGCAACCCGCAATTTGCTGCGCCTCAGGGCTCGCTCGACATGGGACTCTATTTCGAGCGCGATAAGTCCTTGTTTGGGGGCGCCTTCACCCAGACCCTTGAACCGCGCGCCTTTTATCTGTATCGGGACTACGAAAACCAGGACTCGCTTTACAGCCTGACTTCAGCTGAAAGTTACGTCAATTTTGATACCTCGGATCTGATTTTTACCTACGACCAGTTATTCCGCGACTCTCGCTTTTCGGGTGGGGATCGCATCGATGACACCAACCATATGGCGCTGGGGCTTACCAGTCGCTTTGTGGAATCCGATACCGGTATCGAACGCTTGCGGATGAGTATTGGTCAGATTAACTATTTTGAAGACCGCCAGGTGAGTATCCTTGAAAACCAGAAGGATACCTACGCGAACACGCGCACGAGTTCAGCGATAGCGGCGCAGGTCAACGCCCAGGTTGGTGAGCACCTGCGTGTTAATAACGACCTGCTTTATGATCACCAGCAATCGCAAATCAATACCTTCAGCAGCAGTCTGCAATATATGGATGAGCGCTACCGGATCTTGAATGTAGGCTATCGCTATAGCCGCGATCCCGTTTCACTCAATCCGCTGGACACCAATCCTATTATCGGTGAAACCCTGAGCCAGCTGGATGCGACCACCTTGTGGCCGATCTCCAGCCAATGGTCGGTGATTGCCCGCACCAACTACGATTTTACGTACGATGCGGAACTCGACACCTTTGCCGGGCTCGAATACACCGATTGTTGCTACCGCATCCGATTGCTGGCCCGCCGCTGGGTGGATTTCGACTTTAGTCCGGACATTATGGAGAATCTCACCAGTGACGATTATGACCGTGGCTTGTTTGTCGAAGTGCAATTGCGCGGTTTTGGTAGTTTGAGTCAACGTATTAGTAACCTGCTCGACAAGGCCATGTTTGGCTATGGCGAGCGCGAAGCAGCTTTAAAATAAAACAGTGATTGAATTATGAGTAAGAACCCAAACAAGCCACATTCTTTGCGGATGGGCTGGACCTTGTTGCTGAGCGGCCTGGTGATGGCTGTCAGCCAATTCAGTCTCGCCCAAAATAATGCAGTGTCACTGGATCGTGTGGTGGCGATTGTCGATAAAGATGTGGTGCTGGAGAGCGAATTGAACGGGCGCAAGGCATCGGTATTGGAGCGGCTGCGCGGCCAATATCAACAGCTGCCACCGGAAGATGTACTCAATAAACAAATCCTTGAGCAATTGATTCTTGAGCGGATCGAGCTGGCAATGGCTGAGCGCTACGAGATCAAAGTCGATGAAGAAGAAATCGACCAAGCGATCGGCCGGATATTGCAAAAGAACCAGATTTCGGTAGCGCAACTAGAGGCGGATTTAAAACTCCAGGGGCTGACACTTGATGGCCTGCGCAAACAAATGCGCAACGAATTGACCATCAACCATTTACAGCAGGGCGTGGTGAACAGCCGGATCAAAGTTACCGATCAGGACATCAACAATTTTCTCGCCTCCAGCGATGGTAAATACGCCACCTCACCGGACTACCATATCGGCCATATCCTGATTGCGGTCTCCAGTAGCGCCGATAACGATGCGATTGCCGAAGCCGAGAAGAAGGTGAATGACATCTACCAAAAACTGCAAGCGGGCAGCGACTTTTCCCAAATGGCGATCAGCTTCTCCAATGACCAGGCCGCCCTGCAGGGTGGCGATATTGGCTGGCGCAAGCTGGCCCAGTTGCCGGAGTTATTTGGCAACCAAATGGCCAATCTGGCGGTGGGGCAGGTATCCAAACCCTTTCGCAGCGGAGCCGGTTTTCACATCCTTAAAAATATCGAGCAGCGCGGCGGCGGCGAACAATTAATTGAGCAGACCCATGCCCGCCATATTTTGGTAAAGACCTCGGAGATTATGGATGACGCCCAGGCGCGTGAAAAATTGCTCGGTCTGAAAACACGCATTGAAAAGGGTGAAGATTTTGGCAAGCTCGCGCGTGAAAACTCGGAAGACACTGGCTCTATGTTAAGTGGCGGTGATTTGGGTTGGTCGACTCCCGGGATGTTTGTACCCGAGTTCGAAGAGGCGATGAAAAACACTGCTATCGGCAATATTACCCGGCCCTTCAAAAGCCAGTTTGGCTGGCATATTTTGCAAGTGCTTGAACGTCGCCAGGAAGACATGAGCGATAAAATGAAACGCAACCAGGCTGCCAACGTATTGCGCTCGCGTCGTTTTGATGAAGAGTTCCAGCTCTGGTTGACGCAAATCCGCGAAGAGGCTTACGTCGAGATTAAACTCTAAGCCTCGCATTTTTAACGGCGGCTAAAAACAGATTGCGCAATGTGGAGCCACATTGTGCAATTTTGTTTTTAGCCGTTGTGCGTTTTGACCTCCCTATTTCTTGTGAACAAGGCGTCGACAATTATGACTTCCTGTTATCGAATTGCACTGACACCCGGTGAGCCGGCAGGTATAGGCCCGGATCTGGTTATCACCCTGGCGCAGCTGGCGCAGCAGCATGAAATCGTGGCCGTTGCTGATCCACAATTGCTGCAAGTACGCGCGCAGCAATTAGGCCTTGCTGTGCGGCTGCGTGAAATCAATCTGCAGGATGCGCCGCGCCCGAGCGTTGCCGGGGAGCTTGCGGTATTGCCGGTGGAGTTGGCTGAAGCGGCCATCCCCGGCAAGCTCAATGTTAAAAATGCGCCTTATATCTTGCGCACACTGGATGCTGCGATTGATGGCTGTGTCGCCGGGCATTTCGCTGCGCTGGTCACTGGCCCTGTGCAAAAAAGTATTATTAACGATGCCGGTATCGCCTTTAGTGGGCACACCGAATATCTCGCAGAAAAGACTCATACCGAAAAAGTGGTGATGATGCTCGCGACTGAGGGCCTGCGTGTCGCCCTGGCGACGACCCACTTGCCGTTGAAAGATGTTGCCGCAGCGATTACTGCGGATGAGCTCACACAGGTCACCGAAATTTTGCATCGCGATATGCAAGTGCAATTTGGCATCTCCCAGCCGCGTATACTGGTGTGCGGGTTAAATCCGCATGCGGGTGAAGGTGGCCACCTCGGGCGCGAAGAAATTGAAGTCATAGAGCCGGTATTAAAACAGTTGCGCGCGCTCGGCATGAATTTAATTGGCCCACTGCCAGCGGATACACTGTTTACACCCAAATACCTGGATCACGCCGATGCTGTGCTCGCGATGTATCACGACCAGGG
>DATIDX010000124.1:0-6098 GCA_035456025.1 Cellvibrio sp.
AACGGACCTGTAATAGAATATTTCCCACCCAGCATAAAGAGTCGGCAGATTAATTCCAACAAGTGTAGAGAAGTTTGGTCGCGGGCAAAAAAAAGCCGCAGAAATTCTGCGGCCCCAGGTAAAGAGTACAACGGCGATTTAGACCAGTGCGTAGCGACGCACTGCATACAAGGAAAATAATCCCATCAGGAGCAACATCAGCACACCCGATTCGGAAACTCTGATTAAAGGCGTACCTGAGCCGAACAGGAACATGTTGGACAAACCACCACCTGTACCACTAATGCGGGTGTAAGAAAAATCGCCATAGGTAGTGCCGGGCGTAATCAACCAGGCAAATGCATCCGGATTACCACCGCCTTGACCTACGTGCATAGTAATCACTGCACGGCTGTAGCTGTCCCAAAACGCATCGGCGATATACCAGTGGCCTGTAACATCTACTCCCCAACTATCCGCTTCAACCTTAAATAAATTGTTTTCACCCACCCCGGTAAGCTCACCCTCCTTCACCCAGGGATAACCGAGATCATCATAAAGCCCATCAATCTGCGCGGGAGAATGCAAATTTACGGAATTTAAGGTCTTGCACTCGACGGCATCGCTTAAAGTAGCAACCCGCTGGTTGTCCGGTTCACAGGTAATTACACCGGCAGTGGCAACCGAACACCAACCACAAAGAAGAAGGGAAAACACCATTAACTTCCATACTATTTTTAACATGATAAAACTCCTTCACAACAATCTTTATCGGAGAAACACGTCAATTAGTTAAAGGCAATTTAGGTGCCACACATCTCAAGCCATTGTTTTCATTCGACGTCAATATCAACAATATGTCGTCTAAAAATTAAAATGTTAATTTTTTCGACAATGGACTTATCTCAACTATTATTGGATTATTCGACGACAAAGTACGCGCTATCCCAAAACGGGAATTAACACCCCGTTCCTTGTAGGTAGATTCTTTGCACGCAAAGCCACGCAGCATGCCTATTGGCACTTTTCGAAACTATTGCTGCATTCCCCTGCGTGAGCAGGCTCCATTCCCCACTCAAGGTTTGAGAAAGGATCACTCCCATGACTACACCTCCAAATACTCCGTCACATGATCAGGAGTTAGCTGATCGAATCTCCAACCGCCTACTCGACGTGCTAATCAGATTCAGCTTGTGTGTGATTCTCGTAGCACTTTGCTACCGCGTGTTCGCGCCGTTCCTAACACTAATGGTATGGGCACTCATCCTGGCGGTAACCCTCTATCCACTGCATCGCTCGCTGGCACGTAAGGTCGGCGGCAAACAGTGGTTGGCTGCGACGATTCTGGTAATCCTCGGCTCACTCATATTGGTGGCTCCAACGGCGCTGATCATGAATTCACTCGGCGACTCTATTCGCGAAGTGGCGCATGGTATTCAGGACAACACACTGACAGTGCGCGCACCTAAGGAAAGTGTAAAAAGCTGGCCAGTTATTGGTGAGACGGTTTATTCAGCCTGGTCTAAAGCCCACACCGATTTGCATGCGCTGGTACACGGTATGCAACCCAAGATAGGCGACCTCGCACGCAAAGCGCTGGGCGTGGTGGCGAGCATCGGCGGCGGACTATTGCTGTTCCTCGCCTCGTTTATCATCGCCGGTATCATCATGACGTTCGGTGAATCAGGGGCGCATGCCAGCCGCAATATCTTTGTTCGTATCGCCGGTAAACAGCGCGGCGAATCCATGACGATTTTATCCACCGCCACCATTCGCGCCGTGGCACAGGGCGTTATAGGCGTGGCGTTTATCCAGGCGATTATCGTCGGTATAGCGCTGTTGGTGGCCGGGGTGCCTTGGGCGGGAGTGCTCGCAATTATTACCATGGTGCTTGGCATTGCGCAGATACCTGCCTTTATAGTCACCCTGCCTGCGATCATCTACATCTGGTCCAGCGGCGACTACTCCACCGGAATGGCGACAACACACACCATTATTTTGTTGATCGCAGGTCTAGCCGACAACGTGTTGAAACCATTAATGCTCGGCCGCGGCGTTGACGCACCTATGCCAGTGATTCTATTCGGTGCCTTGGGAGGAATGGCAAGCGCCGGTATTATCGGCATGTTTGTCGGCGCAACCTTACTCGCACTCGGCTATCGCATCTTTATGGAATGGGTTAACACCGGCCTGGATGCTATTCCCGCTAGCGCTCCTGTTAGCACGTCACCCAGCAACGAGATCCCACCCGGCAACTAAGCCTCACGGCGGCACCTGCGCGTGCCGCCGAGACCCCCTCTGCTAGCAATAATTCCGCACCTTCTCGATCTAACTTCACACCTCAATGCTCTGCGGAATCTGCAGAGCACATCTTTCTAGCCTGTGTTCTACGCCCATGGTATTTTTGCCGCGCCATCCATTCGAGTAAGTCACGATGATCCCACGCGTTATTTTCTGGCCCCTCTTTTTTTTCTGCCAATTGATTGCCCTTGCACTGGTCTGCTGGCATTTTTTGGCGCAATTTCATTTCGCTTATCCCACTGGTTATCAATTACTGGATTTGGATAAACACATTGCCGAATTCGCACCACTCAATCGCTATAAAGAAGATTTTGCGTTAACAACGCCTGAAGAACATTGGCGCCTGTTCGGCGAGATTAGCGACGCAGTGCAAAACAAGGGCGCAGGTTTGCGCGAGATTAGTTATACCTTGGCAAGTGGGGAAAAAACTGCCTTGATGCACGAGGCAGAAATTATCCATCTACAAGACGTGGCTAATTTAATCGATAGATTTTATCAGGCTGGTTTGGTGAGCCTGCTGCTCTGGGCAGGAATGATCGTGATTGCTTACCGCCAGAAATTGCAAATACCTTCAGTAAAAAAAATTCTGCTGGGGTTTTTGGCAGGGTTGGCCGTCATTGCCATTGCTGTGCTTGCAATCGGCCCTACCGCTGTTTTTTATTGGTTTCATGTGCAAGTGTTCCCGGACGGCCATCAGTGGTTTTTTTATTATCAGGATTCGCTGATGACCACACTAATGAAAGCGCCGGATATTTTTGCGTTTATAGCTGTATTACTCGTTACGCTGCTCCTTAGTTTATGGTGCCTGAGCTTGTATTTCATCAATCGCATCTTACGGCACGCAACCTTCCAATAAGGCATAGCTCCAATATCAGCGCGTCGGAATTTGAAGTTAACTCTGCGCGAGTTTCAGCTCTTCCACAATCGCGCTACAGGCTTGGTTGGATACCGGAATCTTCAATGTTTCTATGCCGGTAAAATAAAAAATAAAGCAGGATTTTTTATCCGAACTACCAACCAAACGTTTAATATCGATAGCACTGACGACTTGATAGTCGTACTCGGCATCCGGCGAGTTTTTAGCGATATTAAACTTTATGTAACCTTTCCCCAGCGACTTAACACTTTCGATAGATTCCGGCATACGGCCAGCAAATGCGTTTGCAGACAAAACCAGCCCAACGATAAACAACCAATACTTTTTCATAACAGTCTCCGCGTCCTCTAAAAGGTATGGTTAATTTCTACGCAGCTTATAACAGGATTAATTGCTGGCGCCGCGCACTTGTTTCACCCGCTAACAATAGTTCGACCCCCAATAACGATTGCTGCGGTACAAATTCAAGCGCAGATTTACCATCAATCGCCGCACTAATATTTCTGTAGTAATGCTCGTAGCAACCGCGCTGGCCGGGAATCACCTTGCGTGTGGCTTCACCATTATCCTGCGTGTGCAGCACACCGTAGTTATCATCGCCCGGTTGCGCCCAGCCGGTCATACCGGGAATCAGACCACGCACCATTTGCCCTTCCTGCACGTCCTGCCCGAATTTTAAAAAAGAACCTTTGTCACCGTGGATACTGACTGTCGCACCTTTCTCGCTGACATAGGTACTTGAACGGAGGATTACGCGCATGTCCTCATAATAAAAGTTCACATTGAAATAATCGGTAGAACCTTCAACGCGACGCAAGCTGCGCATATCTGCGTAGACTGCATTGGGTTTACCAAACAAACACAACATGGAATCGACCATATGGATACCCAAATCAAACCAGGTTCCTGAGCCGGGAAGATTATCTTCTTTCCATTTTTTATGGGTGACATTCGCGCGGTAGCGGTCGTAATGCCATTCAACTTCAACGATGCGGCCAAGTGTTCCTGAATCGATGATATTTTTTACATCAAGATGATCACTCTCCAAACGTTTGTTTTGGAAAACCGACAGGATTTTTTGTTGTCGCTGCGCCAGGTTAATCAATTCATTACCTTCAGCGAGGCTTAACGTAAACGGCTTTTCCACTACGACATGTTTACCGGCTTGCAATGCCGCTTTGGTCATGGGGTAGTGAAGTTCGTTAGGTGTATTGACTACCACCAAATGAATATCCGGATTGGCGAGAATTTCCTCAAAGGTTTTTACAATATTTACCTGTGGATAATCTGCCAACGCAGTTGGCTCACCGCGCTGCAATATGGTGTGAAGTTGTAAGCCGGCTTCAGCAGTGATCAAGGGAGCGTGAAATACTTTTCCGGACATACCGTAAGAAGAGAGCGCAACATTGAGCATAATATTCTCCAGCTATTTAAGGTTGCATTGCGGGATCTTTGTTTTCCCGTGCACGCCGTTTTAATTTGATGTACACGCGACGTTTTACCCGCGCAACCAGATTGCCGTGATTGTCTTTTATCTCCACCATAAACTCAGGAAGATACTTTTCGCCACCTGCAGTTTTTTCGCGTATGTCGGCGAGGATTTCATCATTAATAACAAAGTGCGCGTGCACGTGGGTTGTGCCGGGGGCGATGTAATCTATCTCTGCATGTTTATCCCACACAAAATAATTGCGCCCGAGATTATTCATCAACATCAACATAAACCAGGGGTCGGTCATAGACATTAAACTGCCGCCGTATTGCACGCCGACATAGTTGCGGGTGTACCAGCGCAACTTTAGGGTTACGCGCGCCTCTTTATAATCTGCCGCAAGATATGTTGCCTTGATACCAGCGAAAAACAACGGCGGCCATAGATTGGCTAAAACTTTAAATACGCCTGCTTTCATCTTAAGTACCTCTACCTTAATTCCCTATACGACACGTCTACGCGGAATAATCACTACGCCGTCATCACGACAATCGATATAGGCGCTAATACCATAAACCTTTTCCAGATTCTCGGTGGTCAGCACTTCAATCGGTTGGCCGTCGGCCACAATTTTTCCGTGGTGGATGAGCACCAGGCGCGAACAAAAGCGAGCCGCCAAACTTAAGTCATGCAATGCGGCCAATACACTACCGCCCTGCTTTGCGTGGGAGGCGAGTAATTCCATCATCTGCAATTGGTGATAGGGGTCGAGCGCGGCTATGGGTTCGTCCGCGAGAATAATTTTCGGTTCACCGGCAAATACGCGCGCTAGTAGCGTGCGCTGCAATTCACCACCAGAAAGTGTAGTCACAATACGCTGGCGCAAGCTTTGTAATTCCGTAACTACTAATGCGTGTTCGATCGCTTGTTTGTCGCGCGGCGATTTTCCACCCATAGGTTTATGCCAGGGCGCGCGCCCCAGACCAACCAGATGCTCCACCTGCAATGGCCAAGCCGGGGTTTCCTGCTGTGGTAAATAGGCCAACAGTTGTGCACGTTCGCGGCCGGAAAAATCGGCTAACAGTTTTTGCGCCTGGTTATCATCCGGTGAGTTGGCAGCGGCGAGAAAAACCTGGCCGGAATCTGCCGGTTGCAAACCCGCCATCATTCGCAGAAGCGAACTTTTTCCTGCACCGTTGGGGCCGATCAAACCGACAAATTCGGAAGTAGATAATGTCAGGTCAGCGCGATCCAGAATTTGGTTGCCGTCGCGTATTAATGAAACCTGTTGGGCACTGAGCGTTGTTGTCATGGTCATGCCCACCGTGAACGGGTTTTTAAAATCAATAGTAGAAAAAATGGTGCGCCGATCAATGAAGTCACCACACCAATTTTTAATTCACGCGCGCTATCAAACTGGCGCACCAGAATATCTGCCAGCACTAATAGCAAAGCACCCCCGAGTGCGCTGGCTACCATTAAGCGCCCGGGGCGATAGCCGACAAACGG
>DATIDX010000125.1:0-8442 GCA_035456025.1 Cellvibrio sp.
TCTTTAATAACTTTGCACAGCTGGTTATTAAAATTGTATTCAAACCGGGTTTCGAGTTTGCCACCTTTGCCGCGTGTTTCGCGCACCAGGTTGCCGCGCGCGTCGTATTCAAATTTGCGGTCACCTTGCATTAGCAGGCGATTGCCGCGCGCGGTTTTTCCGGTGGATTTTTTTTGTTGCGCGAGCAAATTGCCGGCGGGATCAAATACAAAATTTTCGCTCAGGTCGCCTTCGGTGCGTTTGAGCCGGTCGACCATGTCGTAGACATAGCGCACTTCCCAGGTGTTCTCGCTGCCGATGCCGTCTTTGAACACACTGAGGTTGCCGAAGGGATCGTATTGGTATTCGCGCTGGATTACGCCGCTGCGTTGCTGTTGGTGTTCGGCGCGCTGTTTGATCAGGCGACCCATGGGGTCGTAATCGCTGTAGGTGGTCAGTGCGCCCTGTTGGCGGTTGCGTTCGAAACCCAAGGCGTCGCGTTCGATGCTGGCGATGGCTTGGCCATTGATAAAAGTTTTGTGCAGACGATGATTGTTATCGTAGAGATAGTCGATCGTCTGGCTGTGCGGCAATTGCAGTTTTTTCAGCTGGCCGGTGGCGTAACGCTGGAAGTGGATGTCGACCATGCTGTCGCTGATGCGCTGGCGCTGCGCGTTGAGGTCGCTGTGATGTTCGCCAATTAATCGCCCGCGCGCGTCGTAGTGGAACGCCAGGTATTGGTGACCGTTGTAGGTTTCCTTGAGGCGGCCTACGGGGTCGTAGAGATAGCGGCTAAATTCGCTGGTATTGCTGTTATCGCTCAGCGCGCGGCTGGTTTTACTCAGCATGCGACCGAGTGGGTCGCGCTCGAATTCAGTCACGACTTCGCCGGCGTCCAGGTGTTTGATCAGGTGGCCGGCAGGGTTGTATTTGTAGTGTTGGGTGCGACCATCAAAACCGATTTCTTTGATCAGACGTTCGTTGCCATCGTAAAAAAATTGGTAGTCATCGCCGTTTTCGTTAGTAAGACGGACGAGATTGCGCTCGGTGTCATACTCGTAGTTGAGGCTATTACCTTCGGGGTCGGTGCGGCGCACGACCTGGCTGAGGCCATCGTAGTGGTAATGGGTGACGCGGCCGCGGCGGTCGCTCAGGCGTTCAATCTGGCCGTTAGCGTTGTAGGTGATATCGACGCGTTCGCCAGTGGGATAAAGGGTGCGGATGAGTTCATTGCTGGCGTTGTAAAAATAGCGTGTGGTGCCGCCATGCTGACGGCTGGCCAGCCACAAATCCATCTGCACGATTTGACCTAAGTCATCGTATTTGAACGCCTGTTTATGGCCCTCGGGGTTGATAAGCGCCACCAGTTCACCGGCGTCATTCCATTCGTAGCGCGTGGTGCCCAGTACATCGGTTTGCGCGCTCAACAGTCCCTGCGCGTTGTATTGGTAGCGAGTGACCTGCCCATCCGGGGCGGTGAGGGTTTCGAGCAGGCCTTTGGCGTTGTAGCTGCGCTGCCACAGGGCGCCGTCTTTATCGGTGCTGGCGGTCAGCCGATCCTGGAACCAGGACAGGGTCTGGCGTTGGTCGAGCGCGTCGGCGGTGCCGCTGAAATGGTTGTTGCCATCGTAAAAATAGCGGGTCAGGTTGCCAGCCGGGTCGATATGGCCGGTGCGCAGGCCGTTTTCATAGGTGTAGCGATGGACGCCACCTTCGTTATCGGTTTCCTGGACGATCAAACCAAATTCGTTGTAGATAAATTCCGAGGTGAAACCGCGGCTATCGGTGGCGATAGTGCGGTTATTGTCTGCATCCCACACAAAGTGGTAGTCATAAATGCCCTTGTCACCCCAGGTGCGCAGGCAGCGCGCGCGGGTGTCTTCGCCATCCCAGGTGTAGTAATAGCTGAAGCCGGTGGCCAGGGTGCGCTGGGTGAAAAGGTGGTTGTGATAGCGGTAGGTTTCGCCGCGCCCGGCTTTGTCGCGCTGGGCAATCAGGTCGTTGTCGGCGCTGTAGTCGTATTCCGCCACCAGCAAGCGGGTGTTTTTTAACTCGTTGCACAGGGTGATGCTACGGATGTGACCCTGCTCATCCTGGCTAAACTGCAGTGATTTGCCCCAATTGCCGGCAATTTTGCTGATGCGCCCCTGGGTGTTGTAGTGGAAATCGAGGAAAAAACCCTGCGCACTGTCGCTGCCCGCCGCCGCTTTAAACGCGGGATGCTGGATCTGCACCAGTCGGAACAGACCAGTCTGGCCGAGGCGGCTGAACACCTTATGCGGCTGACCATGCTGGCGCAGGATGTAGGTGTCGTAGTTGATATAGTCGAGCGCCATCTGCTCGTTGATCAACTTGCTGCGCTGGTTGAGGCGCGGGCGGGCGAAGCTCAGCAGCCGGCCTTCGTCGTCCTGCAATTCCAGTTCTGAATCGGTTTCGTACAGGCGCTCGCAGCCGGAATGCGTCCAGCCGTGGCCGAGGCCGATGTCGCGGTCGTGGCTGGTGCGATAGGTGCGTTTCCAGGTGAAGGGCAGCGGGCCGGGCAAGGTGAAGTCGGCCAGATCGAGCAATTCCTCGCCCGATACCATGCTGATCGGGCAGCCGAGTTTACAAGTGCTGGCGCTCGCAGCTGAGCCGGTGGTGGCTTCCGGGCTGGTTTTACCCGGCTTGGCCTGGCTCACGGCATTTTTATCGCTGATGGGCGCATTGGCATCGGGCTGTACCTGATGCGGTTGTACACTCTGCGCGGGCACCAGGGTTTCGCTCGCACCCGCACCGCCGCTTGCGCCTTTGCTGCCAGTTTTGACAACCCGTGCCGCATTACCGGTTTTGGCTTGCGGACTTGCAGCAGCGCGGGTCAGGAGCAAGGTTTTACCCAGGGCGGCATTAATCGCCTGGATAATTTTGTCGTTAGTCGGGGGGCAAGGTTTGCCGGGGAACAAGGTTTTCCAGGCGTCGGCCCACTGCTGCTTCGCAGGTTTGCTCCCGGCCGGCAGCTGTTTTTCGGTGTCCTTGGCGTGGATCGGCGGCTTGGCAGCCGTCAGTTGATACTCGTTACCCTTGCCATCATTGATTATTACGTTGCTCATACGTCCCTGCGTTCATTGACTGGATGTTTAGTAACCGGATTATGCCCCTGTCGCCTCAATAGCGCGATTAACTGGGTCACACCGGCTGTGACTGGTTAAATCTGCATCACCCTTCGATGCACTAAAACTCGCCGTTGCGCGCCATGCGCTCGCGTTCTATGCGGTCTTCCTCTTCCTGCTTGGCGTGTTCGATGATACGCATCATGGTGGCGATATCCGCCTCCACATTGCTCGCGGCAAACTCGCCGGAGAGTTTGACATTCGGGTGCAAATTGCCGTGTTCAAATAAATCCCAAATTTCTTCGGCGTAGTGGGTGACCAATAAATCCGGCGCATATTGGCCAAAATAATCGCGCATATTATTCACATCGCGCGTGAGCATCATTTTAGCGTTGTTGTTGCCGGCGGCATTCACGGCTTGCGGCAGGTCGATAACCACCGGGCCGCTGTGATCAACCAGTACATTAAATTCGGAAAGGTCGCCGTGGACGAGACCGGCGCAGAGCATGCGCACGATTTCCATCATCATTTGCGCGTGGTATTCGCGCGCGGTGTCCGGGTCAAAGGCGACATCGTCGAGGCGCGGTGCCGGGTCGCCATCTTCGTCGACCACCAGCTCCATCACCAATACACCCTCCAAAAACCAGAAGGGCGTAGGTACGCGTACGCCGGCCTCGGCAAGGCGGTAGAGTGCATCCACTTCGGCGTTGAGCCAGGCATCTTCCGCTTCTTTTTGGCCGTAGCGGGTGCCCTTGGCCATGGCGCGGGCGCGGCGCGAGTTGCGCACTGTGCGCCCCTCTTGATATTGCACCGCCTGTTTGAAGCTGCGTTTGTTGGCTTCTTTATAGACTTTGGCGCAGCGGATCTCGTCGTTGGCGCGCACCACAAAGACTTGGGCTTCTTTGCCGCTCATCAGTTGGAACAGGACTTCATCGATAAGGCCATCATCCACTAATGGCTGTAAGCGTTTGGGTATTTTCATCGGCGCTCGGGTGTGGGTTTAAAGGGCGGGTTAAGGTCGCGCGCATAATAACACCCTGCTCCGGCGACTGGACAAGGAATCTGGCGGGAGGAGTTTAAAGCGGCGCTTCAGGTGACTTTAGTGGTGGGAGGCTGTGTCAGAAGCAGCGCGCCGGAGCGCGCTGTTTTAGTCGTGATAAAGAAGTGGCCACACTAGATAGGCAAATATTTTTTGAGGAAATTTTCCATCGCCTCAAAGGTTTGCTTGCGGTCGGGAAAATAGTCCAGGTAGTGGGTACCATTTTCCAATTCGATATATTCGTAAACCTTGCCTTCACTTTTGAGGGCGTCGGCCATGATACGGCTTTGCGCTACCGGTACCGTGGTATCGTCCTTGCCATGGATTAACAGGATCGGGATTTTTACTTTTTCTGCCATGCGCACCGGGGAGGTTTCTTTAAGCTGTTTTTTATCCTCGCCAAATTGTTTGCGCGCGGTATTGCTGTTGGAGAAACTGCGGAAGCTGTCGCGCATCCTGACCAGGTCGGACATGCCGGCAAAACTGATGGCGCAGCGAAACAGGTCGGGAGTTTTGGTGGCGCCCATGAGCGCGGCATAGCCGCCGTAACTGGCACCGACAATGCAAACTTTTTGTGGGTCGGCAATTTTTTCATCGACCAGGTATTTCACCGCGTCCTCAAGGTCGTCCTGCATTTCCAAACCATAACCGCCGACTGCCTGCATCATAAAATCGTGGCCATAGCCCGATGAGCCGCGAAAATTTGGTTGGAACACTACGTAGCCGCGGTTCGCCATAAAGGTTGAGAACATGTCAAAGTCCTTGCCGTCTTCGCACATGGGGCCGCCGTGCGGAAGGATGATGGTTGCAGTGGGTTTATTGGGGAAATTTTTAGGCAGTGATAGAAACCCTTGCAGCTCCAGGCCATCGCGCGCTTTGTAATTGCGAGTCTCCTTTTCTACCAACACTGCTTCAGTCAAATCGGGATAGGCATTGGCAATGGGTACAAGGGATTTGTCATCGCGATTACCAAAAAAATAGGTTCCCGGATTAGTGGGGCTGCTGGTGTAGAGCACATATTTGCGCGCGTCGTCGCTGATGCTGGCGATGTAATTAGTGCTGTCAGGCAAGACCTTGTCCAGCCCCGCCTGGAATGCCTTGAATTCCTTATTCCAGAAAATGCTTTTTTTTGCACTGCCATCGTTGTAATAGAGGCCGACGACTTGTTTGTGCGCGGTTGAATAAATCAAGCGGCCGCTCACATCGTAATTTGGATCGGACAAGACCAGCTCTTTCGGATAGCCGGGTTTGGATAAATCGGCGCGGAATAATGCCCGACGGCCTTCATGGTCGGCAAAAATAAATAGCTCATTGGGATTGTGGCCAAAACCGGCGATGTCGATATCCGGTTCATCCAACACTACGTATTCCCAGGCAATTACCCATTGATTGGTGGCCGGATCCAATACCTTGTAAGTGACCTTGCGTTTGTCGTCGTCGTAATGTTCACCGATGCGCACATTGCCGGCGCGGTCGGCGTACCAGGAGCGAACCGTATGGGAATGCTTTTTCACGCGCGTCAATTTGCCGGTGTAGACGTTGGCTTTATAGACGGTTTGATGCAGCGGCATTTCGCGGTCCACACTTATTAAAATATGCTCGGGGTCGTCGGGCAAATAGCTGATGACATTGTCCTGGAATTGGCTCACCCAGCCGGCGTCATCGTCCGGTTTTACCAGAGTGATGGGTTTATCGTCTTGCTTGGCATCTATTGCGAGCAGGCGTGTCTGCATATATTTCACGCCGTTGGTCATGCGGCTATCAAAACGCAAACTCATCAGCAGCCGTTCGTTGTTCGCCCAGCTCACCCAATTGAATTTGAATTGCTTGTTATCCGTGTTGACCGGGTAAAAAGCTTTCCCCGTTGCAATCTCCAGCACCATCACCACTGTGGCACCCGCGATGTTTTTTAGTGCGACCAAATGGGTACCGTCGGGCGAGAGTTCTATGTCTTCCACCAGCGCGTCTTTATAAAACACGTCCAGCGGTAAGGGTTTATGGGCGGGTGCGGCATCGGCGGCAAACAGCGATTGGCTCAAGCAGCCCAGTAGCAGCGCGAGGGCGGCGGCCATCGGCCGGTGAAAGCGAGGGAGTAGATACATACTCGGGTCCTTTAGGTGATTGCTTTATTGTTATGGATTCTGGATTCCATTTTGGGAAGAGCATTAACGGCGGGCAGTATCTACAAGACAGATTTTGGCGTCAATCCAACTCATCAAGGACGGCAAACGCAAATTAAGTTTGGTTTAAGCCCGCGCAACTAAGCTGATCAACGTCAAGACCTTTCCGATCCATTGATCCAGGAGCTACACCATGAAAACTACCGTTAAATACGCTGTGTTTGCTGGCCTTATTACTTTCACCCTCGGCGCCCAGGCGCGCGACCTGGGCCCGGACGAGGCGCTGAAGTTGCGCGATTCTGGTAGCATCCAGTCGTTCGAGAAGCTCAATGAGACTGTGCTGGCGCAACATCCCGGCGGCGTCATCCGCGAAACCGAATTGGAAAACGAATTTGGCAAATATATTTACCAGGCCGAAGTCGTCGATGCCAAAGGGGTTGAGTGGGATGTGGAAGTGGATGCAACCAATGGCCAGGTCCTTAAAAACCAACAAGATGATTAACACTCCAAGCCTATGATTGCACTGCGTTCTTTAAGGCAATTACTCCTGCTTGCACTGATCGCCGCACTGGCGCCGCTCTGCATGAACGGCGCCAGTGCGCGCGATTTGTCGCAAGATGAAGCCCTGCGTCTGCGCGAGCAGGGGCGTATTATTTCGCTCGAAGCATTACTCGCCTCGGTTGCCGAGCGCCATCCACAATCCAGTTTGCTGGAAGTGGAATTGGAGGAGGATGACGATATTTATATTTATGAAGTTGAATTGGCAACACGCGAAGGCCTGGTGCGCGAACTCGAATTTGATGCGCACACCGGCAAGCTTTTAAAAGACGAGGAAGACGATTAATGCGGTTATTAATCGTGGAAGACAATGTCGCCCTCGCCGATGAACTGGTCGCCGATTTACAGCGCGCCGGTTACGCCGTCGATTGGCTCGCCGATGGCCGCGACGCGCTCTACCAAGGCGCGAGCGAACCCTACGATTTAATCCTGCTCGATTTGGGTCTGCCGGGAAAATCCGGCCTGGATATTTTGCGCGAGTGGCGCGCAACCGGAATGACTCGGCCGGTATTAATTCTCACCGCGCGCGACCACTGGGCGGAGCGCATTGATGGCTTGAAAGCCGGCGCCGATGATTACCTCACCAAACCTTTCCACCCGGAAGAATTGCAATTGCGCATCCAGGCGCTGTTGCGCCGCGCGCACGGGCAAGTGAATCAACCGCAATTGGACGTGGCCGGTTTGCAGTTGGATGAAGCGCACCAAGTGGTGATCAAAAATGGCGAGTCGATTGAATTGACTGCCGCTGAATTCAGTTTGCTGCGCTATTTTATGTTGCACAGCGGAAAAATTATTTCCAAAAGCCAACTGCATGATCACCTCTACGACGGCGAAAGCGAGCGCGACTCCAACGTGATCGAAGTCCATGTCAATCATTTGCGCAGCAAACTCGGTAAAACTGCTATCGAAACCAAACGCGGCCAGGGTTACCGCTTCCTCGGCGTCGCGCCTTCATGAAGCAGTTGTTCAATTCCATCCAGCAGCGGCTCAGCATCAGTTTGATCGCGGTGCTGATTGTAGTTGGCCTGCTGCTCGCGCAAATCAGTTTGTGGTTATTCGACCAGGGCTTGCGCCGCTATCTGGAAAATCATTTGCACGATGAGGCGGAAATTTTAGTCGCCGCACTCGCGCGCGGCGCCAACGGCTTTGAATTGGACCCGCAGCGGATTTCTGCGGCTTATCACCGACCTTTTTCCGGTCATTATTTTTGCCTCGATTTAGATGGCCAGGAGTGGCGCTCGCGCTCGTCCTGGGATTTTTCATTGCCTGAGCCCGCGCAGCAGGGATTGATGGAGGATTTGGTCGATGGCCCCCAGGCCCAGCAATTATTAATTGCGCGTGCCGACTATCGCCGCTTCGGAAAAAATATTGTCATCATAGTTGCGCAGGATTACACGCCCATGCTCGACAGTTTCCGCCGCGTGCAATGGATCGGCGGTGGCATAGGTTTGGGGGCGTTATTGCTACTGGTATTGTTGCAGCGCTATTTGGTCGCGCGCGCCTTGCAGCCGTTGGAACAAGTGCGCATCCAGATTGCACAATTGCAACAGGGCCAGCGCGCGCAATTGGATGCGCAGGTGCCGCAGGAATTGCAGCCGCTGGTGCAGCAGCTCAACCATCTGCTGCATCACACTGAAGACACGCTTACCCGCTCGCGCAA
>DATIDX010000126.1:0-5102 GCA_035456025.1 Cellvibrio sp.
ATCCACACCAAACCCAAACAAACGCAGGAACTCCGCTTTGTAACCGGCAAAATCGGTTAACTCAAACAGGTTTTCTTCAGTGACTTGATCCCAAATTGCTTCCACTTTGGTTTGCACCGAAGGCGCTAATTCCAACTCGTCAACACGATAGCGGTTGGCATCGTCCAAGCGCGGAGTTGCGGAGTACAAACACTCTTTGAACAAACGTTGGATCTGCTCGATACAGCCTTCATGGGTGCCCTGCTCTTTCATCACTTTGAACAGGATCGCCAAATACAACGGCATGACCGGAATAGCAGAACTCGCTTGAGTCACAACGGCTTTTAATACCGCAACGCGCGCATTACCACCGTGTTTGGCACTCAGGTTTTTTGCTGCACGATCCAAATCTTCTTTAGCTTTTCCGATGGTCGCTTTGCCGTAGATTGGCCAGGTCAACTTGTCACCAAGGTAGGTGTAGGCAACTGTTTGGAAATTGTCGGCGAGCAGATCAGCGCCTTTAAGTGCATCGATCCACATCTCCCAATCTTCACCACCCATTACTTTAACGGTGTTGGCAATTTCTTCCTCAGACGCTGGCTCGATGGTGACATCGGCAATTTTCAGCGTATCGGTATTGAGGTTTTTAGAGATGTACTGCTTGCCGATGGGCTTGAGCACCGAGTTATAAACCTCACCGGTTTTAGGATCGGTACGGCGTGGTGACGCCAAGCTGTAAATCACCAGATCCACTTTGCCAATCGAATTTTTTAACTCAGTTATAACCTGGTCTTTCAACGCATCAGAGAAAGCATCGCCATTAATGGTGTGGGCGTACAAACCTTCAGCCTTGGCTGCATCGTGGAAAGCAGATGTGTTGTAGTAACCGGCAGTTGCCGTTTTGCTCTCGCTTGGTTCTTTTTCAAAGCAAACACCCAGGGTAGCTGCACCGCCGCCAAACGCCGCAGTAATACGTGAGGCCAAACCGAACCCGGTGGAACAGCCCAATACCAATACTTTCTTGGGGGCGCCAGTGACAGGTCCTTTGGCTTTAGTGAAAGCGATTTGCTCCTGGACATTAGCTGCACAACCTTGGGGGTGAGCGTTGGTACAGATGAAACCGCGAACTTTAGGCTTGATAATCATGGATCTACCTTGTAGTGGTGGGCTGGAAATGATGCAAGCCTGGGGCTCGCATGCGATGCGGCATTATAGTGCCTGATTCCACGAATGTCCCCCCGCAGTGGCCTCCGGCACCTGCGGCTACGGAATCTAAAGAAGCCTGGGCTATAGTATCGCTTTCCAATAACAGCCTTAATTAAGGATAAACCTATGCTCTACCCTATGTTTGCTATGGTAATTGTCACTTTTGCAGTAGCAACTTATTTGTTCCGGCTGCGAGTAAAAGCCGTCAAGGCAGGTGAAGTAAGGCTCAGCCAGTTGCGCCTGAATACCGGCGAAATACCCGATGCCATCAACCAGGCGGCGCGCAATTACACAAACCTGTTTGAAGTGCCAATGCTGTTCTATACCGCTGGTGCAATCGCCATCGCACTGGGTATACAGGTTCCGTCGATGGTGATTACCGCCTGGGTCTTTGTGCTGGCACGTTGCGCGCACAGCTGGATCCATCTGACCAGCAACAATGTCATCCATCGCGTGCGCGCTTACATGCTGGGCAATGTGTGTGTATTAGTGATTTGGGGGATTTTAGTGGCCAGTTATGCGACCCGTTAAGCTGGCGTTGGCATAAGAAATAGCACTATATGCACTGGCGCAATGAATACAGTGCGTTTGAGCGCTATGCTAATTATGTATTTACCAACAGAGGTACTAATGATGAACAAACGAGCTCTCACCTTATTAATGTGCTTCGGTGCTCTAGCAAACCTGCCAGTGCTGGCCGATGACGATCTGGGTATTAATGTGATGCTGGAAGGCGAAGTTGCCCCCGGTATTTATGGCCGTGTTGAACTGGGTAACAACTCACATCCAGACATCTATTACCCGCAACCCATGGTAATCGTCAAAGATTCCCATTACTCAAAATACAAACCAGTCTACCTACATGTTCCACCAGGCCATGCCAAACACTGGGACAAACACTGCCAGAAATATCATGCCTGTAATCGGCCGGTATATTTCATTCGATCAGCCGAATACGATGATAACTACCAACGCGACCATGACCATGACCATGATGGCCACGACAATAAAAAATCTAAGGGCAATGGCAATGGCAACGGAAAAGGCAAGGGAAATAAAAACGACAAACATTAAAATGACCAATCCCCATTAGCGCAGCTGATGGGGATTTTTACTTTCGCTTAAGGCTACTTTTCTTTACACAATCCCCAAAGTTGCCTGCAGCAGTTTTCAGGTAAAATGCGCGCCATCTCCCAGCCTCTATTCATAATACCCTCAGGACAAAAAATGATAACCCACGAACCCAACCCGCTGTACGTCGCTAACCCCGAACGCTATAGAACCATGAAATTCCAACGCTGCGGTAAAAGTGGATTGCGTTTGTCGCGCTTGTCGCTGGGCCTATGGCAAAACTTCGGTGCAGTCGATTCGCAAGCGAACGCTCGCGCTATGCTGCGCCGCGCATTTGATCTGGGCATCACCCACTTCGATTTAGCCAATAACTACGGCCCCAACTTTGGTTCAGCAGAATCCACTTTCGGCAATATTTTTAAACAGGATTTTCTGCCCTACCGCGATGAATTAATTATCTCCAGCAAAGCCGGTTACGATATGTGGCCAGGCCCTTATGGGATTGGTGGTTCGCGCAAATATTTAGTGAGCAGCTGCGATCAAAGCTTGAAGCGCACCGGCCTTGATTATTTCGATATTTTTTATCACCACTGCATGGACCCGGAAACACCGCTGGAAGAAACCATGCAAGCGCTGGATTTTATTGTTCGCTCCGGCCGCGCACTTTATGTCGGTATTTCCAACTATCAACCGGCACAGACGCAAGAAGCAGTACGCATTTTGCGTGAATTGGGCACACCATTGTTGATCCATCAACCGCGCTACAACATGTTCGATCGCTGGATTGAAAAAGGCCTGACTGATGTACTGAAAACAGAAGGTGTTGGTTCAATTGTATTCTCACCACTGGCACAAGGCGTTTTGACCAATAAATACCTGAACGGCATTCCGGAAGGTTCACGTGCAGCGCGCGCTGAGCAAATTTATTTGGGCGATAAAGACATCACCCCGGAAAAAATCCAGAAGGTACAAGCACTGAACGAGATTGCAGAATCGCGCAGCCAGTCACTCGCACAAATGGCGATTGCCTGGACACTGCATAACGACGCAGTCACCACCTGCCTGATCGGCGCTAGCCGCCCGGCGCAGATTGATGACTCTGTTGCAGCGTTAAATAACCTAGAATTCAGCGCTGAAGACCTGGCAAAAATTGATGCAATTTTGAAATAAAATTTTCACTTAATGCGAATTAAAAAAGGGTTGATTCAATAATGAATCAACCCTTTTTTCAACATCAATTTTTTACACAATCAACCTATGACACGCGCATAGTTTTCCTTTAATTGTTTCTGCGGATACATGATCGAATGCGCCTCAACTGTTCCTAACCAGCACAAACATAATAAACAGGCACGACCAACTACACCTTGCCTCCACAACCAATAGATGACCCCGCCTCCGATTACGCATGGAACCAATAAAAGCAATACCGAAATAATTAGGTTCATTGCCACATTACTCCTTTACCAGATCAGGCTTTCCATTCCCTAACGCATACCAATCCACTTTGCGGGTCAGCATCATAAACACACCGAGTAATGCGAACAGCAGTATTGACCCCATCAATAACGCATAATCTTCCGCACTTAATAATCCATATAACAAGGCGTACAAAAAACTTAGCCCCAAGGTGAAACCTATGCCACGTTTAAAGCTATGCAGCACATGGGAGACGTAAAACCCGATTAACAGCACACAAGCCACCGACGAAATACCATAAGCCAATGCAAATCCGATATGTTCAGCGAGCGATAACAGCAGGAGATAAAAAAAGGCTAACGCCATGCCCACCAAACCATACTGCACCGGGTGAATTTGTAAACGTTTAAGCACTTCAAATAACAAAAAGCTGGCAAAGGTTAAGGCAATGAACAACAAAGCATATTTAATTGCACGGTCACTTTTTACATATTGGTTTACCGGATCAATCAAGCTCACGCCAAACTGCCGCCGCTGGTATTGATCGCACTGGCTACTGCGGACACAGGAATAAAAATACTCGGAAAAATTGGTAGAGAAATAAGAAGTCTGCCAGCGCGCAGAAAATCCAGTGTCTGTCACGCCACGTTCCACCGGCAAAAAATTTCCAGAAAAACGAGGATGCGGCCAATCCGATCGCAGCTCTACATGGGTTTCTTTACCAATCGGTGAAAAATGTAGCTGCTCGGTTCCATCCAACAATAACGTGAAAGAGAAACTCAACTGTTTAGGCTGTTCGCTAACAGACTGCAATACCTCTAACGGAAAGCCAGCATGAACACCATCACCCAGACTTTTAAGTTCTGACCCTGGTTCAAATTCATAAGTTTGTTTGTCTAATTGCAACTGCAAGGAATTTTTAATTCCGCGAATATCGCTAATACCTACGGACACATAGGGTGTTTGGAAGGTGTAATCAGCCAAATTATTTTTGATCCCGTAATTTAGCGGCACTACAAAATGGCCATCCACTTGCGTGTCCAAATGATAAAGGCGTGCCGAATAAATGCCCAACTTGCGCAATTCAGTTGTGACATCGCCATTCACACGAAACAGGTCAGGCAAAAAATGCAGCTTGCCGGTTACCGTCCGCTCCTCAACCACCCGCCCTTTCTCAGCATCAACTGTCCAGGTGCGCTCAATTTTGCTGTAAGGTACTACCAGCACCGGACCGGTCAAGGTTTGGCTATGGGCAGAACTACTGGCGATATCCCGAACAACCTGTTCGCTGTAGGCACGGCGCTCATCGATTGAATTGCCAATCATGCCAATAGGGATTAGCAGCAACAGCATTAACAGGCCAATCGCGAGGAATTTAAATAATAGTGGGCGTTTCATGAAGTTCTCCTTGGGGTTAGATTGGAGAA
>DATIDX010000127.1:0-16469 GCA_035456025.1 Cellvibrio sp.
TATGAAGGCGCGCAGAAAGCCATAGGTATTGTTGATAAAGCCTTGGAGCAAGTGAACGCTACACGCGCGGATTTGGGAGCGGTCAACAACCGTCTGGATCACACCATGTCTAACCTCGCGAACGTGTCGGAAAAAACCTCAGCATCGCGCTCGCGCATTATCGATGCCGACTTCGCAGCGGAAACTGCTGCGCTGAGCCGTGCGCAGGTACTGCAACAAGCCGCAACGGCGATGTTGGCACAATCCAATGCGCGACCAGAGCAGGTACTTACCTTACTTAGATAATGAGAAGGAATATTGGACCCTTATCAAAAACCGCAGCCTGCTGCGGTTTTTTTATATTTTTTATCTTGCTGTTGGCTGTGCTCGACTAGGCTTAGGTAAATTAAAAAACGGATTGACTGCATGGTCACCTCGTCTCGCCCATCCAAACAATTGCTGCTGTTGCGCATTATTCTTTTAGCTCTGGCCTATGTAATTGCCGGACGTCTGTCGTTATTGCTCGCAATTCCACCCGGTTTTATATCCGGATTATTTTTACCGATGGGCATCGCCTTGGCCGCCGTATTGATCTGGGGTTATCCCATGGCAATCGGAGTCTTCTTTGGGTCAACCTTGTTGAATATATCTGTCAGCCCCGCTGCGGATATTTCAGTGCCAGTCACATTACTTGCGGCAGAAATTGCGTTTGGCAGTACCTTTGCCAGCCTGGTGGGTGCCTGGTTAATTCGCCGCTTTATCGGCTTCCCCAATAATCTGACCGATGAGCGCGACATTTTTTCTTTCTTCGCTTTGGGTGGCCCGGTTGCCACGAGCTTGAGTGCGAGTATTGGTGTGCTGGCGCTGTACACCAATGGGATCATTCCCTCCCAAAATATTTTATATAACTGGTGGACTTGGTGGATTGGCGACGCTATCGGTGTGCTCATCGCTGCGCCGCTGGTGTGTGTGCTCTTTGCCGAGCCGCGACATTTTTGGCGCGACCGGCGGATGGCTGTTGGGGTCCCGCTGGTGGGGAGCAGTCTGATCATTGTTGCGATCTTTGTTATGTCCAGTAACAACGAGCAAAAAAAACTGACCTATCAATTCCAGCAAAAGGCGCGTGTGGTTGCCGGGGCAGTTGATACTGGAGCATCCTCCGTGATTTATACCTTGGCTACTTTGCGCGGTTTGTTTGTCGCATCGGAACAAGTGACACGCACCGAATTTGCAAACTACATTGAGCAAGTGATTGTTGAAAAGCACGGTGTTTCCGGATTTTCATGGAACCAGCGAGTTGCGCATTCGGAGCGGGCGGCGCTTGAGGAATCGATGCGCAAAGAGGGCGTTACAGACTTTGTGATAAAAGAAAAGGATTCCTCCGGGGCATTTATTAATGCACCCGAGCGGGCCGAATATATTTCCATCAAGTATGTCGAACCCTGGCAAGGAAATAACATGATTGTTGGTTTTAATGTCGCCTCCGATGCTGTACGGGGGGAGGCGTTAAGCCGCGCGCGCGATACCGGTCACTTTGCCATGACGCAACCCTTACAGTTATTACAGGATGAAAAAAAACTGCCTGGTGTGTTGGTGTTTTACCCTGTGTACAAAAACATGCATTCAATGCTTTCCGTCAGTGAGCGGCGCGAAAACTTATCGGGTTACGTAGCGGCTATAGTGCGCACCAATGATTTAATTGATTCTGTGCTCTCACCGTTACTGATTGGTGATTATTATCTTGAGATCACCGATATCACTGCACCGGGAAATCCGCAGGAGTTTTATCGTAATAGCGCGCCGTCCATACCCGCCTACGCGCTGGAGCTGGTCTGGGAACAAGAAGTATTTGTAGGAGGGCGGCAGTTGTTGATTAAAGTCAGCCCAACCGAAAAATATTTGGCTGACCATGTGAGTTTGCAATCTTGGTTTGTCTTGGCAGGCGGGCTGTTGTTTTGCAGTTTGCTCGGCGGCTTTTTGTTGTTGATTAGCGGGCGCACCCAACACATCAGTAATTTAGTTGAACAGCGGACAAAAGAATTAGCCGCTATTTTGCGCAATGCAGTGGAGTCGATACTTGTAGTGGATGAGCACGGGGTTATCCAAAAGGCTAATCCGGCGGCTGCGCAATTATTTAAATATCCGTTGACTCAATTTTCCACCTTGTACATGGTGGATCTTGTTCCTGACTTGCGGCCATTGTTTCAAGCGCCGGACGATGAGCTTGCCAACTTCCAATTGCATGAAACCTTTGGTCGTTGCAGCGATGGTAGTGATGTGGAAATCGAGTTGAGTATTAGCCCATTCGCTATACACGAGCGCAAATTTTTTACCTTCATCATTCACGATGCAACTGCCAAGCGCAAAGTGGATCGCATGAAAAGTGAATTTATCTCGACGGTGAGCCATGAATTGCGCACGCCCTTAACCTCAATCAAAGGCGCCCTGGGGGTCGTGCTCAGCGACAGCCTGGGCGAACTGCCAGCTAAAATAAAAGATCTGCTCGTTATCGCCAGCAATAATTCGGATCGGCTGAACCGTTTGGTTAACGACATCCTCGACGTCGACAAACTGGAATTTGGTAATGTGCAGCTCAATATGAAAACCACTGAAATCTACCCGCTGCTGCAACAGTCAATCGCGCAGAACCTGGGTTACGCTGCGCGCTATGGTGTGTGTTTACAGCTCGATTCGTCGGATTCGCGGGCGCAGCAGGTCAAGGCAAATGTCGATCCCGACCGCTTCTTACAGGTAATGGCGAATCTCTTGTCCAATGCAATCAAGTTTTCCTATTTAGACGGAAAGGTTCGGGTGCAGTTGGCAATCCACGAGCAGCAACTCAAGGTATCGGTAATTGATGAGGGGCAGGGGATTGCCGACGATTTCCGCCAGCGTATTTTCCAAAAGTTTGCCCAGGTCGATTCCTCTAATACCCGCCGGCGCGACGGGACAGGTTTGGGTTTGAGTATCACCAAAGCCATAGTAGAACGCATGGGAGGGTTCATTGATTACCAATCCGTTTTAGGTAAGGGAACTAGTTTCTATTTCACCTTGCCCCTCGCGGAATAAAAATAACCTGTCTCAGTTAGATTATTGCTAACAGAATCAAGGGATTGGCTTGGTTTGTGCTCAATTCAAATAAAGGAAAGCATTTCCTAAAAAAAGCGGCAAAACCGGCTAAAGTTTACCCATTGGTTGCCGCTAACTTTAATTGAACATAGCCAAGCGGTAATTCCATGGCGCGGAGGTATTCATGGTGAGCGGTACATCGAGCACTACTAACAACAATGCAGCAACCGGTTCCAGCATTATTAGTGCGCTGGGGACAGGTTCTGGTATTGATAGTAACAAGCTAGCCGATCAGTTGACCGAAGCCAGCAAAATGGTTCAGGCGGATCGCCTGGCGACCAAAAAGACCCTGTTAGAAACACAGATTTCTGACTTTGGTTTGTTGCGTAGCTCCCTCTCCAAATTGGAAACTTCTGCGGCCTCTTTAGGCAGTGCGGATACCTTCAACGCCAAATCGCTATCGATCCCCGACACCAAACTGCTGAGCATCACCAAACTCGATGCCAAGGCGGCAGCGGGCAACTATCAATTGAAAGTTGAGCAGGTTGCGCAGTCGCAATCCATCGCCTCGGGTGTTTTTGCCTCCGCTACTGCGCCTATCGGTAAAGGTACCCTGACCCTGCGCTTGGGCGAATGGGACGCAGGCTTAACCGGCTTTACTGTCGACTCCAGTAAGACTGGCGCAACAATTACCATCGATGACACCAATAACTCTCTGACTGGCCTGCGCGATGCGATCAACAAGGCCAATATTGGTATTTCAGCGAGTATTGTGAGCGACGGCGGCTCCTTTAAATTGCTGATGACCGCTAAATCTGGTGCAAAAAATGAAATTGAAATTACCGCCGCTGAAGACGCAGGCGCGCCCGGCTTGGCTAGCTTCAATTTCAACCAAACCACTCGCAATTTGACTCAACAGCAAGACGGGTTGGATGCCAAACTCCGGATGAACGGCCTGTTAGTGAGCCGTGAATCCAACCATATTACCGATGTGATCGACGGGTTAGAGTTTGATCTGTTTGCCAGTTCAACCACTGAAACTATCAGCCTGACTATTGCGGAAGATAAAGCGATCGCCGAACAATCTATCCGCGATTTTGTAACCGCCTACAACACCTTCAGAACCGAGGTGGAAAAGTTGGTGGGATACGATACAGAGCTGAAAGCCAACGGCAGTTTGCATCGCGACCCACTGGCAAAAAGCCTGATGCAAAGCGTGCGTAATATGTTGTCATCCTCAGTACCTGGTTTGGGGGAAGGCTTTTCGACACTTTCAAATTTGGGCATTCGTACCGAATTGGATGGTTCGCTCAAAATTACCGAAGTAGAAGGTAACACCGGTTTCCGCGCCGCGATCGACAAAAATTTCGAGGCGGTGCGCGATTTGTTTGTGCCCAAAACATCCTCCTCAACTGCGGATATTGACGTCACAAAATTTACCGCGAAGAGTAAGCCGGGCTCCTACGATGTCGTTATAACCCAGCAAGCCAGCAAAGGCGGGTTTTCAGGTTCCAACGTGGCTGCCACGTTCCCCCTCGACACCACCGGCAAAGATTATTCATTCAAGGTAAGTGTGGACGGTACCGAATCCTCAACTATTACTTTGCCGGCAGGTAAGACCTATGCATCAGGTGCTGAATTAGCCTCAGAGTTGCAAAGCCTCATTAATCTGGATGCCGGAATCAAGGGTGCCAAATCGAGTCTCACCGTTAATTTTGACGGCAGCAAATTGGTATTCACCTCCGATGCCTACGGTGCATCCAGCAAGGTGGATTTCACAGCGGCGGGCGCAGATATGGTTGACCTGGGTATTGCGGCAGGTGCGGGTACCCTTGGCACTAATGTCGCCGGCACCGTAAACGGTGTTGCTGCGTTTGGCTACGGCAATGTGCTTTTGCCTGCGTTGGGGACCGATGCGGAGGGCTTGAGCATGACCATTCAACCGGGTGCTACCGGCGGTAAGATCAACTTCTCGCGCGGTTTTGCGGGTGGTATGAGCAACCTGTTGAATGACTTTTTAAAAGGCTCAGGCTTGATCAAAGGGCGTGAGACTACGATCAACAATGACATTGATAAAGTTGAAAAAGACGAAGAAACCCTCGATCGCCGCAGCGAAGCTTATCGTGCCCGCTTGATGTCGCAGTTCCAGGCGATGGAATCCATCGTACGCGGCTTGAATTCTACCGGTGATTTTTTGGACGGGATTTTGGATCGCCTACCGTTTACCGCCAAAAGCGGCTAAGTAAATCCCATCACCTGCCGGTGGTGGGGTTTGTCCGTGCGAAATTCATATTCCCATATTCGATTGATCATTTCGTGACCTTTCAGTGTTAATTTGCTATAACCCTTTAATAACTGTTGACTCGTCAGAATGCAGGAGGGGTTATGCCAAACGTCTTTGCGCTTGTACCTGCTCGCGGTGGTTCAAAGGGGATACTGCAAAAAAACATTGTGCCCTTGGCCGACCAACCTTTATTAACCTACACGATCAAAGCTGCCCAAGCATCGGAGGTCATAGACGCAATTTACGTCTCCTCGGATGACGATCAAATCCTCGCGGTGGCACACTATTACGGCGCCGAGCGAATAAAACGCGATCCGCATCTTGCACTGGATGAATCGCCGATCGACCCGGTTGTCGCTGAGTTTATCCATCGGTTAAAACTTGGCGCTAAAGATATTATTGTTTTGCTGCTTCCTACTTCACCACTGCGCACGGCGGTGCATATCCGCGAGGCTCTTGCCGAGTTTCGGGACTTTCCCACCTGTGCCAGCCTTATCAGCGTTTACGAAATCAACAACCAATTGTTGAAAGCCTATGTTGGTGGCGGTGAGTTTTTGCAACCGCTTGCGGGGGCGCACTCTTCCTATTCGCGGCGCCAGGATCTGCCGTCCTTGTATATGCCTAATGGGGCGATTTCAATCTTCAAGGTGGATGATTTCATGCGTGAGGAAAAGATTCCCCGCACGCACGAAATTCCTTATTTGATGTCACTACACGATAGTTTGGATGTCGATACGCCGGACGACCTGGCGCTCGCAGAAAAGCGTTTACGTAAATCGGCGGCGGGGTAATGCCACCGAAATCCGCAATTTAGCCATTATGGGGACTTTTTCTCCAGGCCATCGGCCTCTTTTTTCAATGCCTCATCCAGCTCGCGCTGCGCCTCATCAATTTCATTGAGAACTGGCGCCGTTTGTTGCAGGTTTTCTGTGGCTTTGTTACTGGCTTTTTCAACTGCGTTATTGGCGGCATCATCGACTTTCTTTTCGATATTTTCTGTTACGGCTTCGACCGGATTCTCAATAATTTTTTGCACGTTGAGTAAAGCTTTTTGCTTTTCCTCTACCGCTTTTTTAGCGGCTTGGGCTTTGTCATAAGCGGTTTGCAGTTCTTTAGGCAGTACCGGCGTTATAGCTTCTTTTGCGCCTTCGATTTGCTCGGAAAGAATTTCGGGTGTCCCATCTTTAATTAACATTACTGCCATTTGGTTGGTATCGGCATTCCATACCATTGCCGCTTTATCGGTAACTGCTTGGACTTTTGCGGGTGCGTAGCGAGAGGCCACATAAAACAGCGCACCTTCTTGCTGGATTTCCTGCGCCGTGCGCAAAAGTTTCATTGTGGGTTCGTATTTGTCGCCCAGCAGGGCGGTCATACGATCTTTAACCATCGGGGTTTCGAAAAGGTTAACTTCATTGGGATCAAACCCGACCAAAGGCTTAAGAAATGACCACATCAACTTACTTTGCAATTGGTTGCCAATCAGCAAAGAGGAAACGCAGGCAGAGAGGAAAACACAAATAAACGCTACGGTGGCAAGTTTGGTAATGCGCATAAACAATCCGGTAACAAAAAGGAGCCAATTAATTTAGGGCGGGCAGTTTACGCAATGCCGTCCACATCGTACATAAGGCGGGGTCTGTATACATCAGGTTATTTAATGCGACACATTAGCGATACTTACTAAAAAAAGTTTCATTGGTGTGGAGCCGATTTGGCATATGTGATTGAATGCAAGACACATAAGAATACGAAAAATTGTTTAAAATTTGATCACAAGGAATGCGTATTGAAAATATTAGTGGCAGTAAAACGCGTAGTAGACCCCAGCGTCCGCGTAACCCCCTTACCCGACGGCAGTGGCATGGATATCAGCAATGCCAAGATGACCCTCAATCCCTTTTGTGAAATTGCTGTTGAAGAAGCGGTGCGCCTGAAAGAGCAGGGGGTAGCCAGCGAGATAGTCGTGGTCAGTGTCGGCTCGTCAGCGGTGCAGGAGCAGTTGCGCAGCGCTCTTGCTCTGGGCGCCGATCGAGCTGTCCATATCAGTACCGATTCTCTTCTCGAACCGCTGGCGATTGCCAAGGTATTGCGTGTGGTAGTGCAGCAGGAGCACCCGCAGCTCACATTGCTTGGCAAACAATCTATAGATGGCGATCACAACCAAACGGGGCAAATGCTGGCAGCGCTTTGCGATTATCCCCAAGGGACCTTTGCCTCGCGGCTTGAATGTAAAGGCGATGAAGTTTGGGTAACCCGGGAACTGGACGGTGGTTTGCAAACCCTCGCGCTAACACTCCCCGCTGTTATAACTACCGACTTACGTCTCAACCAACCGCGTTTTCCTACTATGCCCAATATCATGAAGGCGCGCCAAAAGCCGCTTGCCGTTATTCCCCTGGTTGATTTGGGTTTGGCGACACAGCCGCGCCTCCAGACACTTTCCGTTGAGTTTCCCAAGCTGAGGAAGCAGGGGACGAGGGTTCAAGGAGTAACTGAACTGATAGAAAAATTACGGCAGGAGGCCAAAGTGCTATGAATTGGTTAAACAATACCGGCAGCCAATTTAAGACTCCAAGCGCCCTGATATTGGTTGAGCAAGATCCAAGTGGTTTCAGCGCAACCAATCTGAAGTTGATGGGAGCTGTAGCGCGGCTGCGCGAATTTATCAGTCTGGATGTGGATTTGGTGGTAATCGGTAAGGATTGCTCAGCCGTAGCTTCAAGTGCGGCGCTGGTGCCCGGCATCCGTCAGGTATTGCTCGCCGACGCTGAAACTGGCGAACATCAATTGCCCGAGGGGCTTGCTCCCTGGCTAGCCAAGCTTGCACGGGACTACACCTATGTGTTGGTGGGTGCCACAACCTTTGGAAAGAATCTGTTGCCGCGGGTTGCCGCCTTGATGGATATCCAACCGATTACCGACATTGTCGCTATTGAGTCGGCCTCAGTGTTCAAACGGCCCGTCTATGCTGGCAGTGCACTCGCCAGCTTGGCGACAGAGCAATCGACCATACTTCTTAGTGTCAGGGTAAGTGCATTTGCTGCCATCGAGTCAGGTGAGGTGCCCGCACCTGTGGTCGTAATTGAGCCGCCAACACCTCAATCAAAGAGCCGTTTTATCAATCAAACGCCGGTGTTATCAGATCGCCCAGAATTAACGACAGCGCGAGTGGTGGTCTCAGGCGGACGCGGCATGCAAAACGGCGAAAACTTCCAGTTGCTTTACCAACTCGCCGACAAATTAGGTGCCGCAGTAGGGGCCTCTCGCGCCGCAGTTGATGCGGGGTTTGTCGCCAACGACATGCAAGTTGGCCAGACAGGTAAGATAGTGGCGCCTGAGCTGTATATCGCTGTGGGCTTATCAGGCGCCGTGCAACACGTGGCAGGAATGCGCGAATCGCGTGTGGTAGTGGCGATCAATAAAGACCCTGACGCCCCTATTTTCCAGATTGCTGATTACGGCTTGGTTGCAGACTTGTTTGAAGCAGTTCCAGCGTTGATCGAGCAGCTATAAACCTACCTTCCTATAATCATAACCGCGAACCGAAAGCCGTTAGCCCACGGCTTTTCCTTCCGTTTTTCGCTACAATACCGCCGCTTCTTTTTTAATTTCCTTATCGGTGGGCACAAACAACAATGACAATTGAACAATTTGAAACCTGGGCCATGTATCTCTGTGGTGGCGGGTTGATTCTTTTTATGTTTTTTATCGTATGGGATCTCGCTAAAAAATCCAAAGCGGGCAAGTTTGGAACCTTTATTTTGTTTGGTGTCCTCGGGTTTGCGATCATGGTATTTGTGATTAAAGAAATCTTTGTGCATTTGCTCGGCTAAGCTGTTTAACGAGCGCCATTCCAACAAGACTACGCGGAACCATCATGTTTCATTTTTTTGTCCCAACCACCAAGGTTCAAAAAGATCGCGCCATCATGCGCGAAACCGACGCGCGCGTTGCCAAGTACAGCCGGCGCGGTTTAATCCTGAATTTCACTGTTTTTATTTTATGTCTCGCATTTGGCAATTTTCAGGAGAAAGAACATAACCTTGCAATAGTGTTGGTGACGGGTTTATTACTCGTAACTCTGGTACGCAGTTATTACCTGTTCCGTTTCGATAGTCTCTATGCGCGTGCCCCTACGCGTTGGCGCAACCAATATTTTTTTGCATCCTGTCTCGGTGCGGCGTGGTGGAGTGTCATTCTTGTTACCTTGACCTGGGTGCAGGGAATGCGTGATGAAACACTGGTGATGTGGCTCTATTCGGTGGTGTTTTATTCAAGTGTTTCCAACGTCTTTGCCCCATATCGCCACTTCCTCAGTTTGTATCTCGCGCTCGGGCAAATACCCGCAGCCATAACCGCTATTTTTCTCGGTAGCGCGGATGGCGTTTTGTACGGCAGCATTATGGTAGTGTTTTACCTCATGCTCAGCCATCAGGGAAAAGTGACATCCCAGGCATACTGGGAGCGCCTGGAGGCGCATTATTCGCTGCGTGAACGTGCGCAAGGCCTGGAAAATGAAAAACGAACGTCGCAGGCGCAAATCGAATTAAAAAATGAATTTCTGGTAAACCTGGGACAAGAAATCCGTTCGTCCATTAGCGATGTAATGAGCACTTTGTCGCTCATTGATGACAGCCAGCTCTCCGAACACCACCGTGAATTATTAATGACCGCCAATAAGGCGACCTGCAGGCAAATCGATCTGGTAAATAATGTTGTCGATTTTTCCAAGATAACCACTAAAACTCTGATTCTGGATGAAATCGAATTCGATTTGCGTCGTACGCTGGAAAAGTTTGTGCAGGACTTTACGCTGGATGCCCACCAGCAGGGAATTGAGCTGTATTACAGCTTTGACCCTAACATGCCGCTGCGAGTGAAAGGTGATGTGGCCCGCTTGAATCAGATACTCGCTACTCTGCTAAATCACACACTGAAAGCCAGCCGCATTGAGCATGTGTACATCGAAGCGCGTTTCCATCAGGAGCAAGATGACTTTGGCGAGTTGCAAGTCATCATCAGCGATAGCGAAAAAAATGTCGCGGGCGAGAACGATCCTGAGGCGCAGGAAAGCAACCAAACAGGCATAGGTCTTTCAATCTGCAAAGGCTTGGCGGAATGTATGGGCGGCAGCATTCACTTGCGCGAAAATAAAAATCGGGGTAACCGGGTTTTTATCAATGTTGAGCTGCAAGTGGTCTCCCATGAAGAGCGTCGTTTTGGCTCGGAACAGAAATTGCGAGGCAAGCGGGCACTACTGGTGGATCTACCAGATAGCAACGCCAACGCACTGGCTGATGAAATATCGGCTTGGGGTATGAGCACTGTAGTTGTTGCGGGCCAAGCGCAAACCATAGCGAAATTGCAGGAGCAAGCCAGAGCCGGTACGCCCTTCGATATGGTATTGATATTTACCAAGCTCAATAACATGAATGGTTTGGCGCTTTCGCGGGAGATAGCTGCGCATCCAGACATTGCGGATGTGAAACAAATTATCGCGATGAGCATTTTGCAAAGCGACAGCCCCGAAATGAAATTGCATTTGCGTAGCCACCCGCAAATATGCGTAATTGAAAAGCCGATTATGCGCAAGCGCCTCCACGATGTCGCGGTGCAAAAATTGTTAAATCTGAATGTTGATGATGAGCGTCGCCCACCGGAGCGGGACACCCAAGGTGCTGTAGTAATCCCGCGCGTGCTCTTGGTTGAGGATCATCGAGTGGATCAGATGGTAATCAGCGCGATGCTGAAAAAATTGGGTTGCTACGTCCAAATTGCGCAAGACGGTTCTGAGGCCGTAGATATAATTGTAAAAGAGCGCTTTGATTTGGTATTGATGGATTACGACATGAAAGAGCATGAAAGCATCCTTGCGGCCCAAAAAATTCGGGAATATGAACGAACAAATAATAGCCTTCGTCACTTGCCGATAGTCGCAGTAACAGCAACCCAGACCGAATCTGACCACGATGTCTATTTATCGGCAGGAATGGATGATCATATCAATAAGCCAATTCGTTATGATGATTTGGAAAATCGTTTGCAGCGCTGGCTGGAAAAGTCCCACTGATAAAATTTTCCAGTAAGCGAAAAGAAGCGTTTATAAGGGTAAACCTGCAAGCGAGTAAAAAATGCCGCTGATATTATCAGCGGCATTTTCATTTTCAGATGTGTGCTTTTTTATAGTATCAATTCTATAGTATTTACATGCACGACTCGGTCTTCACCTCTACTGCAACATTCTAAAAGGTTCGGTAATGAATACGTTTTATCGTCAAAAATTGGCTACGGCATTTTTGGTGCCCCTTGCAATTGCAATTTTGCTGCTTGTTGCTTGTAGCAAAGACACGCCTGATTTATCCGTGGATGGTGCAACCACATCTGCTGCACAAATAGAAAATATCGCAGGTGCCAATATATTGGTGTTCACGAAAACTGCTGGCTGGCGCCATGATTCGATTCCGGCAGGCATAGCTGCACTGCAAAAAATGGCTGGTGAGAATCAATTCACTATTACAGCGACAGAAGACGCTGCACTTTTTACCGATGCCGACTTGAGCCGATTTAATGCCATCGTGTTTTTAAATACCACGCTCAATGTGCTGGATGAAAATCAGGAATTAGCGATGGAGCGATACATACAGGCCGGCGGTGGTTTTGTGGGTATCCACGCAGCGGCCGATACTGAATGGGAGGGTGATTGGTTTTGGTATCGCAATTTGGTCGGTGCTGTATTTAAAAGCCATCCGAATACCCCCAGCAATGTACAACAGGCGACAGTGAATATCACCGCCAAAGATCACCTGTCTACCGCCAAATTGCCCGAAAGTATTAGCCTCGCTGATGAGTGGTACAACTATCGCGATATCTATGAGTTTATCAATGTCGTTGCCAAAGTGGATGAGTCCACTTATCAGGGCGGCGAGCACAACCATGACCATCCTATTTCCTGGTGTCACGATTACGACGGTGGTCGTGCGTTTTACACGGGTTTGGGGCATACCAACGAAGTGTTTTCCAATCCTCATTTTTTACAACATCTACTCGGCGGGCTGACCTATGCAGTTGGTTTAAATCATCGCACAGGTTCGCAGCCGCGTCTGGATTACACCAAATCGAGGCCAGAACATAATCGTTTTATTAAAAAAACCTTGGTAGAAAATCTGGATGAGCCGGTAAAGCTGGCCTTTTTCCCCAATGGTGATGCACTGATTGCCTTGCGCCCTGGCTCATTCAGTCGCGTTGATTATAGAACTGGCCAGACGACTGATGCAGGGAAACTGTCGGAGGTTGCTTACGACAAATTCCTCGAGTGGGGATTGGTCGGTGTTGCGGTCGATCCGGATTTTGCAAACAACCAGCGAATTTTTGCTGCCTTCACAATTAAAGATGAAAAAGGTAATTTCCATCAACGGCTCTCAAGTTTTCAGTGGCGCGATAATAAAGTCGATCCGACCAGCGAGAAAAAAATCCTGCAATATCCCATCGATAAGAATTGCTGCCACACCGGCGGCGACTTGCAGTTTGGTAACAATGGTGAATTATTTTTCTCTACCGGTGATAACACCAATCCCCACGACCAGGATGGTTATGCACCGGTCGATTTCCGCAAGGATATGAAGAAGAATGATGCACTGCGCGGTGCTGGCAATACCAATGATTTACGCGGAAAAGTATTGCGTATAAAACCCAAAGCAGATGGCGGTTATGATATTCCGGCAGGCAATTTATTTGCTGATGCGACTCAAGGTCGACCCGAGATTTATGTTATGGGTGCGCGCAACCCCTATAGCATTACCTTTGATAAACCCACTAATACCTTGTTTTATGGTGATGTCGGTCCTGACGCTACCGCTGATTCAGATGAGAAAGGTGCGCGCGGTTACGATGAAGTTAACCGCGTAACAGCACCTGGCAATTTTGGTTGGCCGCTAGTGATTGGACAAAATAAAGCCTACAAACAATATGATTATCTGGAGAAAAAATCAGGTGGGTTGGTAGATGTAAATAATCCGGTTAATAATTCCCCGAACAATACCGGTACAAAACAATTGCCAGCTGCACAGCCGGCATTTATTGCCTATCCCTACGGTATTTCCGATGAATTTCCCGAGATGGGTACTGGTGGTCGCACAGCATTGGTTGCCGATGTATATCGCGCGGCGGATTATCCTGAGACAGCAACTCGTTATCCGAAGTATTACGACAATAAATTATTCATCCTGGATTTTATGCGCGCTTGGGTGAAGGTAGTGAGTTTTGATGAGCAAGGGCATATCCAGAAAATCGAACCGTTTGCTCCGCAAATTAATTATGCTTTGCCCATTGATGCGCGTTTTGCACCTGACGGTACTTTGTATGTGCTGGAGTATGGCATGTCCTGGTTCACCGGCAATCCTGACGCGCGTCTTGCACGCATCGAATATGTCGGTGCTGGCAATCGTCCTCCTGTGGCTGAAATCGCCCTCGACAAAACGCAATTCGGTATTCCTGCAAAAGTTCATGCGTCAGCAAAAAAATCGGTGGATTTGGATGGCGATAAAATTAGCTATCTATGGAAATTGAGCTGTGCAGATGCGTCCTGTCCCGAACGGCAGCTGGGTGACAGCGGTGAGTTAGATCTACTGATCGATAAATCAGGTAAATACAATTTGGAATTGTCGGTCACAGATACGCAGGGAGCCAAATCCGTTTTTACTGCGCCACTTGAAATAGGCAATGAGCCAGCGGTGATCCAGTTTTCTTCTATTCAAAACCAATCCTTCTACTGGGCGGAAACCGCCAAGTTTAATTATGCAGTTTCGGTTCAGGACAAAGAGGATGGGCCAATTCAGGCTATAGAAAATGCCAACCCACTGATCCAGTTTTCCTATGTTGCACCGCAAAAGAAATCAGATCAGGGGCATCAAGCCGTTAGTCCTATTGATCAAGGCAAGGCACTGGTCGATGCCAACAGTTGCCTGGGTTGCCATAAGCTGGATGAAAAACTGGTTGGCCCGGCATTTCGCGACGTCGCAAAAAAATACCAAAAAGATCCCAATGCAGTTAAGTATCTCGTGAATAAGATTGGCAATGGAGGGGCAGGTGTTTGGGGTGAAATGAATATGCCTGGGTTCTCCGGCCTGAGTGAAGCTGACCGCACTGCATTGGCAACTTATGTGTTATCGCTCGCAGATAATAAATCGCCGAAAGGTTTGCCGCTGTCAGGTGTGGTCGACTTTAATTCGCATCAAAAAAATGCTGCAGCATTGAAGGCGGATGAACCCTACGCAGTGACTGGCGAAGCTTATAAATTTACCGCGAGTTATACCGATAAAGGCGCAAATGGTGCAGCACCAATTCAGGTGATTGAGCAATTTAGCCTGGTACCTTATCGGTTTGATTTGCACGGGCTGTTCAATTCAGCCTCAGCAACCAAAGGTGTGAAGCCGGATTCATTCCGTGAAATCGAAAATGTAAAAATTGTGGCGAGCGATGATTGGTCTGGATTTGCAATTGGTCGTTACGATTTGAGTTCAGTGAAAAACTTGAAAATTGGTGCATTTTTCTTTAAAGAACCAATCACCTGGGCATTTGAAATTCGGCGTGATAATGCCCAGGGTGAATTGTTAGCATCAGGCGAACTTTCGACTAAAGAGTTAAAAACCTATACGCGAAACGCTATCCCTATCAACGAGACAAAAGGTTTTAATAATTTATATCTGCAAGTTAAAGCAGAACAGAATTCAACAGCCGAGTTGGGTTTGCAGGATATTAGCTTCGAGCAATAACAATTAGTACGCAAGGGATTGCATAAAAGAGAATAGAAAACGAAGTTGCAAAGACAAAAAAGCCCGCGTGAAAGCGGGCTTTTTTATTGGAGCTTGCAGCTAGTTATACAGCAACAGTTTGGATCTCTACCGCTGCAATACGCTTGCCTTCATTGGCGGCGTTTTGGTAGCTCTCAATTTCATTGAAGTTGAGGTAGCGGTAAATATCAGCAGACATGCTGTTGATTTTGCTGGCGTAGCTTTGATATTCCTCAGGTGTTGGCAGTTTGCCGATAACAGCTGCAATCGCTGCTAATTCTGCAGAAGCCAAATACACATTCGCGCCTTCACCCAAACGGTTCGGGAAGTTACGCGTAGAGGTAGATACCACTGTCGATTTTGCAGCTACACGTGCCTGGTTGCCCATGCAGAGTGAGCAGCCTGGCATTTCGGTGCGTGCACCTTTAACGCCGTAGATGCTGTAGTAGCCTTCTTCCATCAACTGGTGCTCGTCCATTTTGGTGGGCGGTGCAATCCACAGGCGGGTCGTCAGCTCTTCTTTAGTTGATGCCAGCAACTTACCGGCAGCACGGAAGTGGCCGATGTTGGTCATACAAGAACCGATAAACACTTCATCAATTTTTGCACCGGCAACGTCAGACAATACTTTCACATCATCCGGATCGTTAGGGCAGGCGAGGATTGGCTCTTTGATATCAGCCAGGTCGATGTCGATGATCGCTGCGTATTCCGCATCGGCATCAGCTTCCATCAACTCAGGGTTGGCAATCCATGCTTCCATTTTCTGTGCACGGCGCTCAAGGGTGCGGATATCGCCGTAACCTTGTTCGATCATCCAGCGCAGCATGGTGATGTTAGAAGTCATGTATTCAATGATGGGCGCTTTGTCCAACTTGATAGTACAGCCGGCAGCCGAACGCTCAGCCGATGCGTCAGAAATTTCAAACGCTTGTTCTACTTTCAGATCAGGCAAGCCTTCAACTTCAAGAATGCGGCCAGAGAAAATGTTCTTCTTGCCCTTTTTCTCAACGGTCAACAAACCGGCTTTGATGGCGTACAGCGGAATCGCGTTTACCAGATCACGCAAGGTGATGCCTGGTTGCAATTCGCCTTTGAAACGCACCAGAACTGATTCAGGCATATCGAGTGGCATAACGCCGGTCGCAGCAGCAAAAGCTACCAAGCCAGAACCCGCTGGGAAGGAGATACCGATTGGGAAACGGGTGTGTGAATCGCCACCAGTACCTACGGTGTCAGGCAGCAACATACGGTTCAACCAGCTGTGGATGATGCCGTCGCCCGGGCGCAGGGAAACGCCGCCGCGAGTCATAATGAAATCGGGCAGGGTGTGCTGGGTTTCGATA
>DATIDX010000128.1:0-4615 GCA_035456025.1 Cellvibrio sp.
TTTCAGCAGCTTCTTCGATAGTCGCGGCCGCATCAGCAGCACCTTCCTGAATTGCTTCACCGGTGGCTTCTGCAGTATCAGCCGCATCTTCTTTCAGCTCGACCGCTGCTTCGCCGACATCATTTGCCGCCTCTTGCAAAGTATCACCGGCTTCTTCCAATTTTTCGGCCGCAGCTTCTTTAGCTTCAACGGCTGCCTCTTTAACCGCTTCGGTGTTGGTTTGGGGTTCTTCTTTAGCGCAAGCTGTCAATAGACCTGCGGCTACCAATAACGTAGCCAGTGTGGGAATAATTTTCATTGTTTAATCCTTATTTATGATTAATGGATGAAGACACTGCCTGAGCAGGAGGACAGCTGCCAGCCTAGCCGACCTGCGCGTCGTTAGTGTGACAGCTGCGAGTGAGTCTATACCCATCAGTAACATGATTAAAGATAAAAGCAGAACCAATTCAGTGCGCTAAGAAAATGCGCTGCACCTTTTTGTTCGATTGGTCACAAAATAAAACAATAGAAAAATCGAGCTTATAACCCCAATGGCGCAATAAATTGCACTCCGATTAGCCATTTTTCCTATTTTTTTAACTTGGCACAGCTTTCGCTAAAGCCAGCCCACTAACAGGATTTATTTTAATCCTGCATTTTAGCGGAGTTGTCGGGGGGCAGAAGTGGAACGCCCGGCAGTTGCTACGCAACTGTGAAAAATTTATTTTACGGGCAAAAATTAATGGCTAGAAAATTTCCGATTGCCAATTTTGGCAAGTATCGCGGCATTATTATTTCGGTCGCGCTATTTTTACTGCTCGACGCATCTGTATTGCTATTTAATTTTTATGTCTCGTTTGAAATTGCCGATGATGCTGTAGGTGTTAACCTCGCCGGTCGCCAGCGTATGTTGTCGCAACGTATGGCAAAAACATTGCTGGTGATGGATACATCGCGCGCTGATCCTGGCGCATTTAAAATCGCATTTGATGAATTGCAATCGAGCAAGGCGTTGTTCGATGAAACCCTTAATGCATTTGCCTCAGGCGGCACTGTGCATGGTGCGGGCAAGGAAATCGTAACATTGGAACCCGTCACCAATCGCCTGGGGAAGGATTCACTGCAAAATACACTGCAACTCTGGCAGCCCTATAAAAAAGCGATAGAGGCATTAGCGCGGGACGTTCAGCAAAACAATCCGCTCGATAACTCACTCGCCACCGCCGTCACTCTCGCACTCAGGTATAACTTGCCCCTGCTCGGCTCGATGAATGATTTGACAATGAGCCTTGAACAAGTCGCCGCCTCCAAGGCAACCCGCTTGCGCCTTATACAAACCGTGGGCATCAGCCTCGCCATCGTTAACTTTCTTTTTATTATGTTCCACTTTGTGCGGCAGTTGCGCGATAGCGACAAGGTTATTGAAAAAGCGCGGCGCGAAACCACCGAAATCCTCGATACTGTTAATGAAGGCCTGTTCCTGATCGATAGAAATTTAGTGCTCGGTGAACAGCACTCGGCGCATCTGGTGGAAGTACTGGGGCAACAGGAGTTTGCGGGAAAATCCTTTCAATCGATATTGGAAAATATTGTCAGCGAAAAAGATGCAGAAACTGCGCGCAGCTTTATCGAACTGCTATTTGATCCGAAAGTAAAAGAAAAATTGATTGGCGATTTGAATCCGCTTAATTTAGTGGAAGTGAATATTGCGCAACACAACGGCGGCTTCCTCACTAAACATCTGCAATTCAATTTCGCCCGGGCTTACCAAAAACAGGATGAGGCCGGGCAAGGAGGCACTGGCGATATTTCCCATGTACTGGTGACAGTGTTGGATGTCAGTGAACAGGTGAAACTGGCGCGCGCACTTAATGAAAGCCGCAAACATAACGAATCGCAATTGGAGATGATCACCGGCCTATTGCATACACATCCCGGTCTGCTCAGGGAGTTTATTGCCAACAGCTTTAACTGTTTCAACCGCGTTAATAATATTTTGCGCCAGCCAGCCAAAACCCCGCAGGCAGTGCGCGATAAAGCCACCAGTATTTTCCGCGAAATACACAATTTTAAAGGTGAGGCTGCATCGCTCAAACTGGAATTTTTTGAAAATGCAGCACACAAAATGGAAGACACCCTGGCGTCGCTGCGCGATAAACGGGATCTGGACGGCAACGATTATCTCGGCCTTACAGTGCAGTTGGAAAACCTCATCAGCTACACCCAACAGGTCGAGCATTTAACTGAAAAGCTCGGCCAATTTGCCGTAGTGCCTAACACCAACTTGCGTCTGTCTGACAGCAGGCAATTCACCAGTGCTCGCCCTAACCATAGCTGGGACAACCTCGACGACCTGGTATAAAATATTGCTCTGCGCACTGGAAAAATGGTCAAGCTGGTGACGAGCGGTTTACATGAAATCGAAATGGACGCGAGCTACCAGCAGCAACTCAAAGACATTTGCATCCAACTGCTGCGCAACGCTGTCGTCCATGGAATCGAAACGCCGCGCGATCGCGAGTTGAGCGAGAAATCCCCAATTGCCCGTATTGATCTGCGCCTCGCAAAAATTTCTGCCACGGAAGTGGAGCTGACGGTAATGGATGATGGCCAGGGACTGGATTACGCGGCTATACGCAACCAGGCACTGGCATCGGGTAAATGGCCGGAAGATGAAATTGAAACCTGGACCAACAAACATTTGCTGGGGTTGATCTTTCATGAGGGCTTTAGCACTGCCACTGAAATCAACAAAGATGCCGGGCGCGGAGTCGGCATGGAAGCGGTTATGAACCATGTGCTTGCGCACCGCGGAAAAATTAGCGTCTCCAGTCGCAGTGGCCGCCACTGTCGATTTGTTATTACCCTGCCGCTAATCCACAGCAACAGCAGTGAAGATATAGCTGCGTGAATTCGATAAGGAAAATCACATGCTCTCACTCATGATTGTGGATGACTCCAATATCATCCGCCGCAAAATTGAACGTTGCAATGACTCGGATAAATTCCGCGTGGTTGCCTCGGCCACCAATGGCAAAGAAGCGCTCGAATTATTTAAATCTACCCGTCCGCAAGTTGTCACCATGGATTTAACCATGCCAGAAATGGATGGTATCACCTGCATCCAGCAGCTGATGGCGCTGGAGCCGGGGGTACGGATTTTGGTTATTTCTGCACTAGCGGACAAAGCCACCGGCATAGATGCCTTGAAAAAAGGGGCGCGAGGTTTTTTATGTAAACCCTTTACGGATGATCAATTGCTGGAAGCGCTAGTCGAACTCACCGAAGATTAAGGTCAACAGAATGTCACAAGAAACACTGCAAGTATTTATCGATGGTGTAGTGCGTTATTTCCATCACACCAATGACAAAGATGTAAAAGTAGGCACGCCTTACCTGGTCGAGAACAATGATCCTGCGGCTTACGATATTACCGGAATTATTGGTATTTCCGGCCCCTATCGCGGCTGCGTCTATTTCACTGCACCGCGTATTTTGCTCAAACATCTATTGCTGAGTATTGGTGAGTTGGATACCAGCAACGAACATATTTTTGATTTGGTTGGCGAAGTGGCGAACACCATTTCGGGCAATGCGCGCAGCTCTTTTGGCCACGAATTTATGATCTCGGTTCCGGTCATGATCGAAGGAGCGCCCAACCATATACACCTGCCCGCACAGTTGCGCTCCTACGTTATCCCTGTTTATTGGAAGGCCTATCACGCTGCAGTAGTGATTTGCCTTGAGCAATAATATCCGGCTTACTGAAAGCGGGTATTTAAATAAAGCTGTTCTACTTTTTCGCGCGCCCATGGCGTCTTGCGCAAGAATTTCAAACTGGATTTGATGCTGGGGTCGGATTGGAAACAGCGGATATTGATTTGGTTGCCCAATGCCTCCCAGCCATAGTGATCCGCGAGACGGGTTACAATAGTCTCCAGCGTGATACCGTGGAGTGGATTATTTTTTTGTTCAGTCATGGTTTATTCCGCAGCAATGGATTGGTTATTCCAACCTAACGTTTGTTGTTGAGTCCCGTTTGTCATTGTAGGCGAACCAGAGTTGGCAGGCGATAACACCTGTTACACCACAGAGCATCAACATTGAAAATGGCATAGCGGTGCCAGTATAGAAAAATGCCAGCAAAGGTCCGGCAAAAGCACCACTACCAAAACGCAATGTGCCCATTACCGCCGTCGCGGTTCCAGAGTTGTGCGGGAATTTCATCAATACCAAAGCATCGGTATTGGTCGACACTAAGGTGAGGCCCGCCATCAGCGGTGCAATACTGAAAACACTGAACCAGATATTCAAACGACAATAATTAAATACACAGAGCAGGATTGCGCTGAGTAATGCCAATGCGACACCGACGCGCAACATGCGCAGCGAGCCCAGGCGCGTCACCAGCCGGCTGTTAATAAAATTGGCCAAAATCAGACAGATGACGTTTACCCCAAACAACACACTGAATAGCTGCTCACTTACACCGAAATAATTGATGTAAACAAATGATACGGCCGTGATAAAGCAAAAAAAGGAAAAGGAGCCAAACATCATGCTCACAATTAACGGCCGCGCGCGCGAATTGGAAAAAACAATTTTGTAACCGCTAAAAAAATTCCCTGCAGGT
>DATIDX010000129.1:0-16266 GCA_035456025.1 Cellvibrio sp.
TGACGCCCCAATTTATCAGCGCGGCTGGATTTGGTACAAATGCCGCGCCACGGCGATCCAGGCACCGGCAAGACCAGTAACACCAGCGATCAGGATAAGTTGCAGGCTTTCGATAAAATCCAGGCTTTGCAGGCGAAAGCTGCTTTGGTACAAGTTGGCCAGTTGAGTCACCGGCCCGGACAGCCACCAAAAACCCACCGCCAACAGGATCGCGGCGACTATCCCGCCGCCCACACCGAACCAGAGTCCGGTGTAGAGAAATGGCCGACGCACATAAGCATCGGTCGCGCCGACCAGTTTCACCACCACTATTTCATCGCGCCGACTTTCAATCGCCATGCGGATGGTATTGCCAATTACCAGCAACACACCCAAGGCCAGCAGCCCCGCCAGCGCGACCACAAAGCGCTCGGCGACCGTAATAAATTGATGCAGGCGCTTAACCCAGAGCATATCCAAACGCACGTCGGCCACCAGCGGATCAGCCACCAGCGATTGCTGCAGCACCGTGAGCGCGTCGGGCGTGTTGCCACCGATTTTCGGCTTCACCAGGATCACCGCCGGCAGCGGATTTTCTTCAAGGTGATTAGCCAACTCGCCCAAGCCGGAGCCTAACTTAAACTCTTCCAAAGCCTGCTCCGGCGATACATAGGTCGCCTGGGCGACATCCGGGCGCTTGGCCCAGCGGGCGCGCAACTCCTGCGCTTGGCTCGCAGTCGCTTCTTTTTTGAGGAATACCGAAATCTGGCTGGAGTCCTGCCAGCTCTGGCCAACTTGCTGCACATTGCTGAATACCACAAACAGCGCGGCGGGCAAGGCGATGGCAATCGCGATCACCAGCCAAGTCATCAGGCTTTGCAGCGGGGTGCTGAGCATGCGCAGCAGGCTTTCAATTGCCGAGTTGCTGTGGTGGGCACTCCAAGCGTCAAACTTGTCGCGCCAGGACATCTGGCTCTGCACCGCACCCTGCGGCCGGACTTGATCGCTGCGCGGCTCGCGCGGCGGCCGGTCGGTGCGGGTATTGATACTGGCGCCCATGCGGTTGGGGCGGCGCTCGGGTTTGGACGGACGATTCGATTTCACCAGAGCACTCCATCGTGAACCAACTTGCCCTGCACCAAACCCAGCACACGTTTGTTCATGCGCCTGAGCAATTCAATATCGTGAGTGGCGATCATCACCGTGGTTCCCACCTCGTTGAACTGGCGAAACAGGGTCATGATTTCGTTGGATAATTCCGGATCGAGGTTGCCGGTCGGCTCATCCGCCAATAACAGGGTCGGCTTGTTGACCACGGCGCGGGCAATGCCCACCCGCTGCTGCTCACCGCCGGATAAGACCACCGGATTGCTGCGCTCTTTATCAAGCAAGTCAACCTTATCCAGCGCTGCGCGCACGCGTTTGCCGATCTCGTGATGCGGATAACCGGCAACCTGCAATGGCAGGGCGACGTTGTCGTAGACAGTGCGGTCAAACAGCAGCTGGTGGTTTTGGAAAACAACGCCAATGTTGCGGCGGAAGTAGGGAATCTGACCTTTCGGCATACTCGCCAGATGATGACCATCGACATAGACATGGCCGTGTGAAGGTTGCTCCATCAGCATGATGAGCTTCATCAAGGTACTTTTACCCGCGCCCGAGTGACCAGTGAGGAACAGCATTTCCCCCGCCTGGACTTCAAAGTCCACCCGTGCGAGGGCTTCGTAGCCAGTGTCGTAGCGTTTGCTTACGGTTTCAAATCGAATCACAACAAACCCTGTTTACTAAATAGTTAGGACGCGTCGGTCTGGTTAAACAAGGCTTTGATAAAGGGTTCCGCCGCAAATGGTTGCAGATCATCAATCGCCTCGCCCACACCGATAAAACGTACCGGTAGCGCGAATTTTTTACTCAGTGCAAAAATCACCCCGCCTTTGGCGGTGCCGTCAAGCTTGGTCAACACCAGCCCGGTAACGCCGGCGGCATCGCGGAACTGCTCAGTCTGGTTGACTGCGTTCTGGCCAGTGCCGGCATCCAGCACCAAGAGTACTTCGTGGGGCGCGGAACCATCGACCTTGGCCATCACCCGCTTGACCTTCGACAGCTCATCCATCAAATGGTTTTTGTTGTGCAGGCGGCCGGCGGTGTCGGCGATGATCACATCAATCCCGCGCGCCTTGGCGGCGTTGAGCGCGTCATAGATGACCGAGGCAGAATCCGCGCCTGTGTGCTGGGCAATCACCGGCACATTATTGCGCTCACCCCAGACTTGCAGTTGTTCGACCGCGGCGGCGCGGAAAGTATCCCCCGCCGCTAACATGACTTTTTTGCCCTCGTTTTGCAGGCGCTTGGCAAGCTTGCCGATGGTGGTGGTTTTACCCACCCCGTTCACTCCCACCACCAGGATTACGTAGGGTTGCTTTGTGGTGTCGATCAGCAGTGGCTTTTCGACCGGACGCAGCAAGTCCGTCAGCTGATCGCGCAGCGCCTTATAAAGTGTATCCACGTCGTTGAGTTGCTTACGCGCAACCCGAGCAGTGAGGCTGTCGATAATCTCGGTGGTGGCTTCCATGCCCACATCGGCCACCAGCAGCTGGGTTTCCAGCTCTTCGAATAGCTCATCATCGATGGTTTTGCGACCGAGGAACAGGTTGCCCAAACCCTCGGCAAAATGGCTGCTGGTGCGGCTCAGGCCCTGTTTGATGCGCGCAAAAAAACCGAGTTTTGGCGGAGCTTCAGTTTTGGGCGGTTCGGCCTTGGGTTGATCAACTTTTGACTGCTCGGTTACCGGCGGCGCAACGGGTGCTTCAGCGGCAACATCCGACTGGGGTGCGGGCTCGGCGGGTGTGGGAGTTGTGGTATCGGGCTTTTCGGATTTTTTAAACAGATTGAAAAACATAGTGTTGGTCTGGGATGTGAGCCAGCGGCTGTTAAAGGTTAGTCAGCGCGACAGAGCGCGGGTATAGAATAATGATTCTGCTAATTCGACAAAGCCGCTATCCTAACACTTCTGATCTGCCCATAGAGAATTGCCTTGTCCAAACCTGTCGCAAAATCACCCGCCCTGGCCGGCAACAGTAAACCCAAGGGCGGCAACCAGCTGCGCATCATCGGCGGCCAGTGGCGCGGCCGCAAACTCGGCTTTCCCGATGTAGACGGCTTGCGTCCCACCGGCGACCGCATCCGCGAAACCTTATTCAACTGGCTGGCGCCGGAAATTCACGGCGCCCACTGTCTGGATCTGTTTGCCGGCTCCGGTGCCTTGGGACTGGAGGCGCTGTCGCGGGGGGCTGCATCCAGTTTGCTGCTGGAGAAACACCCGGCAGCAGCGCGCCAATTAATCAGCAATTTGCAGTTGTTGCAGGCCGCCGATGGCCGGGTCGAACAAGTCGATAGCCTGGACTGGCTGGGGCGGCAAACTCCGTCGCACAGGTTCGATATAGTGTTTATCGATCCACCTTTTGCGCTCGACCTGTGGGAGCGGATTGCAAGCGCGCTGGAAGCCCACGCTTGGTTGAGCGATGCGGCGGTAATTTACCTGGAAGCCCCGCGCGACGCGCTGTTGCAGCTACCGGCTAATTGGCAATTGCACCGCGACAAACAAGCCGGCCAAGTCAGCTACCGTCTCTATCACCGCCATACACCACTGGCTAACAATTAGGCTTCAAACCTGCGCACAGGTGCTCTCGCTGGCCAGTGACCGATGAATTTTGTACCATGCGCGCCTCGCCGACCGGCATCCTTACGGAATACTCCTATGCGCACAGTGGTCTATCCAGGTACTTTTGACCCCATCACCAATGGCCACATTGATCTGGTGGAACGCGCCTGCCGCCTGTTCGACAATGTGATAGTTGCGGTGGCAGCGAGCAATCGCAAAAACCCGCTGTTCACGCTCGACGAGCGGGTCGCCCTCGCCCGCGAAACCCTCGCCCATGTACCTAATGTGAGCGTGTGCGGCTTCGATATTTTGTTGGTGGATTTTGTCCGCCAGCAGAATGCCCAAGCGGTATTGCGCGGCCTGCGCGCCGTATCGGATTTTGAGTACGAGTTCCAATTGGCGAACATGAACCGCGCACTGGCGCCGGCGATGGAGAGCATCTTCCTCACGCCCGCTGAACACCTCTCTTATATATCTTCATCTATAGTGCGCGAGATTGCCTTCCTCGGCGGCGATGTCAGCAAGTTTGTCGCCGCTCCCGTCGAAACCGCGTTAAAGCAGAAGTTTGGTAAATAACCTCGCGACTGCTGGCTACCTCTGGCAATCGACGCAGTAAACCGTGGTGCGATCAGTCATGCGCACCTCTTTGAGTGGTTTTTTACATTGGGTGCAGGGTTGACCACCGCGCCCATAAACCAATAATTCCTGTTTGAAGTAGCCGGGCTTGCCGTCGCCGCCGACAAAATCGCGCAGTGTCGTCCCGCCCTGATCAATCGAACGCTGCAAGACAAACTTGATATCGCGCACCAAATCTTCACAGTTCTTGCGCGTCAGCGAACCGGCCTTACGCAGCGGTTTAATACGCGCCATAAACAGCGATTCATTGGCGTAGATATTCCCCACCCCCACCACGATCTTGCTGTCCATGATGAACTGCTTAACCGCCTGGCTGCGTTTGCGGCTGCGCGCATAGAGATAATCGGCGGTAAAGGCATCGGTCAGCGGCTCCGGCCCCAGATTCGCCAATAGCTTGTGCAGGGCTGGCTCGCCCTCCACCCACAACAGACAGCCAAAACGGCGCGGATCACAATAACGCAGCACCCGTGTGCCGAACACCAGGTCAAAATGATCGTGGAAGGACGGCGGCTCATCCGCGCTGACGATGCGCAAGCTACCCGACATGCCCAAATGGATCAGCGCGTGACCATTGCCAAATTCCAGCAGCAAATATTTACCGCGACGCTGGGCAGTGACCAACCGCTGGCCGCTAACCAGTTCCGCCAGACCCGCAGTAATGGGCCAGCGCAACTGCGGCTGGCGGATGACAATCTCTGTCACTTGTTGACCAACCACATGGGGCGCGATCCCACGCAAAGTGGTTTCGACTTCAGGTAATTCAGGCATAGCTCTACCAATTCAAAAAAGGGGAAGCGGCTTTGGTGGTGCCGACTTGCTCAAATTCAATAAATATTCGCTTTTTGGCGTTGAAATTAACAAAACGCCATCTAGAATCTCAAATGTGACGCTCATCACAACAAAATGAGAACCAATTCTCAACTTTTGGGTGTTTTGGCCTGCAAGTTGCTGAACAGGTGAAATTGGCGGAAACCCGGAGGTCGCGGGCGCGCCTATGCCGTGTCACCTAATAGCTTGCCATTCGCACATGGTTTGCTGCCTTTATCCCCAGGAGTGTTTAATGAAAAACCTGTTTACCGCCTTGCTGTTTCCCTTGGTACTCGCGACTGGCGCGGCGCAAGCACTGCCGGTCGTATCCCTGTCCAACGTTGGCGAGGTGACTAGCTCAGTCGCAGGCGCAACGACTATCGATTTCAATAACGGTTGCGGCTACACCAGTTGCGCAGGCGACTTTGCACTGGTCAATGGCAACGAAAGTGGCAAATACGCGCAACCTCTGGGTGTAAATTCGCAATACCTGAGCGTGCCCAATCCGTCGCCGGTAAATCTGAGTGCCACCTTCAACCTGGGTGTGACGGCCGATTATTTTGGCCTTTTTTGGGGCTCCATTGATAGCTACAACTTCATCAGCTTTTATTTGAACAGCACCCTGGTTGCCAGCTACTCCGGCAGCGATATTGTTGGCCAATTTGCCGATGGCAACCAATTGAGTTACAGCTCCAACCGCTTCATCAATTTTGATTTTGCCGGCGCATTGTTCGATAGCGTGAAGTTAACCAGCAATGGCTTTGCGTTTGAAAGCGATAACCACGCGTTTAGAAAGTGGGTGGCGGTCACCGAGCCAACCATCGCGCTGTTATTTTTGATCGGCCTGGTCGGTTTAACCCTGGCGCGCCGCCAGGTACGTATCGCCCATTCCAAATAAATTTCGGCGAATAAAAAAACCGCTGGCGGACTAATCCGCCAGCGGTTTTTTTATGGAGTGAGGCCAATCCCGTTCAATTGCCGGCGCTAAAGCGCATCAGCAAATTCAACTGGTTGGCAATCAACTGAAACTCCTCAAACTGGCGCGCCGTTAACACACCGGCGCCAGCGTCGGCATAGGCGATCGCCATCAAGCGTTTATTCAACAACAGCGGCGCGAGGAACAGCGCACCCGTAGCCTCCATCATCTGCAGTGCGCCCGTATCTTTTTGGGCGACCGCCGGCTGGTACCAGAGCGGTTGCTGGCTGCGCAAAAACTCGTGCAGAAGTTCACCTTTGTGCAGCTGCTCCAAATTGATTTTGATGCGCTGCCGCCACAAGTGCGTGCCAGTGCCCACAACGTAGCGCACATCGAGCATTTTACTTTTGTGATCCACAATTAAAATCGCCGCGCGCGCAATGCCCGCACCTTCATGCAATGCGGCGAGTGAGAGCTGGGTGATTTTGGGAAAGTCATCACCTGCCAACATGGCTTTATGGATGTGATTTAGTTGCTGCTGAAATAAATAATCGGGCTTTGCCAGGGGAACGTCTTTTTGTTCGATCACCGCCGGGTCCGGCAGCGCGCTAATCAGTACATCGACACCGTATATCTTGGCGATCACCGAGGCTTCATCAGCCATCATCAATACCTGTTGACGCGCATCCTCGAACGAAATTTTGCATAGGCTCGCGGTCTGCTGACAAAGTTTTTGCATCTCAGCACTTTTAATGCCGCGCTGGATATAAGTGCTAATCTGGTTGCCCAAATTAACGGCGCGCGCCGCAGCGGTGGAATGCACATGGTTCTCGCAGGCCTCGGCCAGTAAGTCACCCAGCGTCCAATCCTTGATTAAATGGCGGGACAACAAACTGGTGTCCACTCCTAGATATTCCAAGGCCAGGCTGTGTTCCGCTTGCGGCTCCTTATCGCGCAGCTCGATAAAATCTTCGACCACTTTTCGCCCGGTGGAAATCAGCGCGAGTTCGCTGATATTGCGCAGCAGCGCCGCAATAAATATCTGTTCTTTTTTCTCGCCGTCGAGGAAGGGCACCATGGCTTTCGCTTGCACCGCCGCATGGAACGAGCGCGCCAGACTTTGGATCAACAGTACTTTGGGTTTTCCCTTGAGGAAATTTTCAATCAAGGTGGTGGCAAGGGTAATGTTGCGTAAGTTGTCGAAGCCCAAATGGACAATCGCGCGCGATACTGTCTTGATCGATGCAAATGATGGGTTGTAATGCACCGAGTTGGCGATCTTCAACACCTTGGAGGTGAGATCAGCATCGCGCAAAATAATTTTGGTCAGATCTTCCGCACGGCATTTTTCATTTTCGCTCAGCTCACAAATTTCCCGCACCACGGCGTTAAGCGTCGGCAATTCCTGTTCGGCAAGGGTGCTCATCCATGCCTCAAGCCCGCGGATTTCTGTCATAGGGGAACCTGTATTAAAACGGCTGATCTTCACTGCACCGACAAGAGCGGCGGCGTTGTTATCGATTATGGATTGAGTGTAGTTCAGGTCGCCGAATTCTGCTTTTGCCTAAATTTCATCCCGCATTGAGCCAGGACGGGCAAAATTTCGGGCAATAAAAAACCCGGCGCAAAGGCCGGGTTTTTTAACGAAACCAAAATCCAATTACTTGATTTTGCCTTCTTTGTAGACCACGTGCTTGCGCACAACCGGGTCAAACTTTTTGATTTCCATCTTTTCTGGCATGGTGCGCTTGTTCTTGTCAGTGGTGTAGAAGTGACCAGTACCAGCAGAAGAGTTCAGACGAATTTTTTCGCGCATGACGATGCTCCTAATTACACTTTGTGGCCGTTGGCACGAACATCAGCCAACACAGCGTCAATACCACGCTTGTCGATGATACGCATACCTTTTGGAGTCAGGCGCAGAGTTACGAAACGCTTCTCAGCTTCCACCCAAAAACGGTGAGATTGCAGGTTTGGCAAAAAACGACGCTTGGTGTGGTTTTTTGCGTGGGAAACATTGTTGCCGGTAATTGGACGTTTACCAGTAACTTGACATACCTTGGACATTTTATTGCCTCATTAAAAAATCAGCGCGCTAAGCTGGAAGCGCTGTGTTAGAACCGTCAAACAGACTAACAACCCCAGCCTAGAGCATTGTTGTAAGCAGCCTATTCTTTTCCTAAACGCGGGTTAAATCAGGGTCTGAGCAGCAAATTCCAGAGGGAAATTTGCGCGGGGATGACGCTCTTTTGATACGTCTTCGCAACCCTGCCGCAAAGAGCCGCGTTTTATACCAAAACAGTCCTCCAATAGCAATGAAAAGCTGTTTTTTTGACCAAAAAAACTGGCGTATTAGCGATTTCAGAGCAATCCGCGTTCAGCAAAGGAAATTACTTCGCTATCGCCCACCACCATATGATCGATGACACGCACGTCGATCAACTCCAGCGCTGCTTGCAAACGCCGGGTGATGCGGCAGTCGGCCTGGCTCGGCTCAGCCACACCACTTGGATGGTTGTGCGAAAAAATTACTGCGGCGCAATTGTGCGAGAGCGCGCGGCGAACGACTTCGCGCGGGTAGACAGATGCACCATCAATAGTGCCAAAAAATAATTCTTCGTAGGCGATAAGGCGGTTCTGGCTATCGAGAAACAGGACCGCAAAGACTTCGCGCGGCTGGTGACGCAACTGGGCGCTGAGATAACTGCGCACCAGGTCCGGGCTGGTGAGTAAGTCGCCGGTTTTCATAGCAGCCGATAAATGGCGCCGTCCCATTTCCAATACCGCCTGCAGTTGTGCGTACTTGGCATTGCCCAAGCCGAGGCCCTTGCAAAACTCGCTTTGCGATGCCTCCAATAATTGGCGCAAGCCGCCGTACTCCAGCAACAACTCACGCGCAAGATCGACGGCAGATTTACCCACACAGCCCACGCGTAAAAATATGGCGAGCAGTTCAGCATCAGATAAGGCGCGGGGGCCGAGGGATAATAATTTTTCGCGGGGACGTTCGGCTTCGGGCCAATGGGCAATCGACATGGACAACTCCTTGTTGGGGGATCGGGCATTCCTTTGCTGCCGATTAGCATATCCGGCAGATACGAAAACGCCGGCAAGAATGGTATCTTAACCAGCCTCAGTCAAGCCCTGTGTGGCTGGCACCGTTAGTGGCCAGTTACACCAATCAGGGCTAGGGTTGTTTATCGGACCTCCACCTAATCAGTCGGAATCTCAACCGCATCTATGACATCGCTCGCGAACAAACAGATTTTGCTCGGCGTAACCGGCGGTATTGCCGCCTATAAAAGTGCCGACCTGGTGCGCCGCCTGCAGGATGCGGGTGCCAGTGTGCAGGTGGTGATGACCCCGGCAGCGCAGGAATTTATCACTCCGCTGACCATGCAGGCGCTCTCCGGCAACCCGGTGCACACCCAGTTGCTCGACCCGGAAGCGGAAGCGGGTATGGGCCATATACAACTGGCGCGCTGGGCAGATCTGGTGTTGATCGCCCCGGCTACGGCCGATTTTATGGCACGCCTCACCCAAGGCATGGGCAATGACCTGCTCACCAGCATCTGCCTTGCGACCGCTGCACCTATCGCACTGGCGCCGGCCATGAATCAGGGCATGTGGCGCAACGAGGCGACCCAAGCCAACTTATCTATACTGCGTGAACGCAAGATTCATATATTTGGCCCCGCCGACGGCGGCCAGGCCTGCGGCGATATAGGCCCGGGGCGAATGCTGGAGCCCTTGCAACTGGTTGACGCCGCTGCAAACCTGTTTACCAGCGGCAGCCTGGCGGGCAAAAAAGTAGTGATCACCGCTGGCCCCACCCGCGAAGCGCTCGACCCGGTGCGCTACCTGAGCAATTACAGCTCAGGCAAGATGGGCTATGCCCTGGCGCAAGCGGCCGCAGAAGCGGGCGCGAACACCATTTTGATTAGCGGTCCGACCCAACTGGCAACACCCGCACGTGTCAAACGCATCGATGTTGTCACGGCGGAGGAAATGCACATGGCAAGTCTCAGCGAAGCAGCTGGCTGCGATTTGTTTATCGCCGCCGCTGCCGTCGCCGACTATCGTCCGGCGGCAGTCGCCGCGCAAAAATTGAAGAAAGGTGACGCGGAAACGTTGACGTTAACGCTGGTGAAAAATCCCGACATAGTCGCCAGTGTCGCCGCACTTGCAACCAAACCGTTTACCGTCGGTTTTGCAGCCGAGAGCGAAAAATTGCTGGAGTATGCGCGCGCAAAATTGCTGCGCAAAAATCTGGATTTGGTGATCGCCAACAACATCAGCGATGCGCGCATTGGTTTTAACAGCGATGACAATGCTGTCACCCTGGTCGATAAGGATTCGGCCACGGAGATCAGCCAGCGCAGCAAACAGCAATTAGCGCGCGAACTTATTGCGCGCTTAGCCCTAACAATAACAGCTCGATAAATCCCATGTTTGTTACTGCAACAGACATCATGTTTCAGCTCAGCGCAAAGGTATAGGTGTGAAGCCACAGGACTCGTCAAAACACAAAACTGAAACCGGCACCCATCGCTCCCGCAGCGAACAGCGCGCACTGGATGCCGCCAAGCGTAAAGCCGCCGTACAACAAAAAATACTGCTGATCCTGCTGGGTATTGCCTTGGTGATTAACGCTATTGTCGGCTATGTGCTCTACCAAAAATTGGTAATCCAACAGCAACAGGAAAATTTGTTGGCGTTGACACAAGAAAAAGTCGATGAGCGCAGCCGGGCGGTCAGCAGCTTTTTGCAGGAGCAAAGCCAATTAATCGACAAGCTCGCCGCGACACCTGAATTGCTGGCCAGTGTGGATACCAACAATCCGGATAACACGCCCGAGGCGCGCGCGCTGCTCGAACAAAAATTGCAGGGCGAAACTCCCGCAGCGCTTAAGGTGCGGTTAATCCCCACTGCAAGTGCGCAACTGGATCGCGAAGCAGAATTTCCGGTTCGCTATGCCGAACTGGATTTAATCCAACGCGCTGAAAAACGCCAAGCCGCACTACCGGAGCTAGTGGAAATTAAAGGTCGCTGGATGATCCATTGGATTCGCCCGCTCGCGGCCGATACCACCAGCACGCCGCTGGGGACGCTGATGGTGACAATGGACGCAAATGAGTTGCTCAATTCATTTAGCACAGCCGAGCAGAATTTGGGCGAGTACCTATTGCTGCAACAATTCACTGGCAGCCAACCGCAAATCGTAAAAAAAGTAGGTGCAGGTAATGCCGGCAATAGTTTGCAAGGCGAAGTTGCTGGCAGCCATTTGGTAGTAAAAGTCACACCCGCCGAGGCGCTTGTGCAAATCGCGGAAGAATTGCCGGCGCTCTGGCTCACCATTGTCAGTTTGATTGCCGCTGGCAGTTTGGCACTGGTGTGGTTCCTCAGCAAAATCCTGGTACGCGCCGAATTAGGTGAATCAACTAACGCTGCACCTTTAGTAAATGATGCTGTTAAAACCCGCAAAGATTCGCTCACTAACGCTGATTCCATGACTAATCCGCTGTTTCAGAAACAGGATATCCTTGATATTGCCGTTATCGATGAGGACGAAAATATCCTCGGCTTACAACAAGCTTCCGGTAAAAAAACCAGCGCTGGCGCACGCAGCAAAATTAATGCAGACGACGTGCCCGCAGAAATATTCCGCTCCTACGATATTCGCGGTTTGGTTGGCAGCCAAATTACCCCCGAACTTGCGCAGTTAATCGGCCAGGCAGTGGGAAGCGAAGCAATCGACCGCGGCGAACAATCCATTGTGGTTGCGCGCGATGGCCGCATCCACAGCGAACGACTCACACAGTCATTGATTCGCGGCATTCTGCGCGCAGGTTGTAACGTCATCAACATTGGTGTTGTACCGACACCATTAATGTATTTCGCCACTTTTTATTTTGACGATACCAGCAGCGGCGTTATGGTTACCGCCAGCCACAATCCCAAGGAATACAATGGTTTTAAAGTGGTGATCAACAACCGCGCGCTCGCGGACGACGCCGTGGTTGAATTGCGCTCGCGCATTCTTGAACAGCGCTTCCATCAAGGTTTGGGCGAAGAAACTCCACGAACAATAATTCCCGATTATATCGACCGCATTTTTTCCGACGTGGCCCTCGCCAGTAATGTATCGATTGTGGTGGATGCAGGCAATGCGGTGACCGGCATAGTGGCTCCGCAATTATTTGAAGAGCTGGGTTGCGATGTGATCCCGCTATTTTGCGATCTGGATGGCGAATTTCCCAATCATGATCCAGACCCTACTGTCGAAAAAAATCTTCAAGCGCTGATTGCCAAAGTGCAAGAAACCAACGCCGATATTGGTGTTGCCTTTGATGGCGATGGCGATCGTTTAGTCGTGGTCACACCCAAAGGCGATATTATTTGGCCCGATAGATTATTGATGTTGTTTGCGAAAGATGTCCTCTCGCGCAATCCCGGCGCCGATGTGTTGTTCGATGTTAAATGTTCGCGCCAATTGAACCAGGTGATCAGCAGCTACGGTGGCCGACCAATTATGTGGAAGACTGGCCACTCACCGATGAAAGCTAAAATGGAAGAGACACAAGCGCTGATTGGTGGCGAATATTCAGGCCACATTTTTATCAAAGACCGCTGGTATGGTTTCGATGATGGTATCTACGCCATGGCGCGCCTGCTGGAAATCATTACCCTGCGCGATCAGAAAATCGACGATATTTTTGCAGCCTTCCCGCAACTGTTTTCAACACCGGAAATTAAAATTGCGATCCCCGAACTCGACAAGTTTGGGCTGATAAAAAAACTCGGCGAGCTTGGCGATTTTGCTAACGGTACCGTCACAACTATCGATGGCCTGCGCGTGGATTACACCAAAGGTTGGGGCTTGGTGCGCGCCTCCAATACATCGCCCGCGTTAACGCTGCGCTTTGAAGCGGAATCGCACGAATCGCTGGAAAAAATCCAACAAATTTTCAAACGGGAATTATTGAAAGTCGATAACCGTTTAACCTTCAATTTAAATTCACAGGATTAACTGATTATGTCACTGAACCGCGAATCGGCGATGAATATCGCCAATGTATTAACTGAAGCACTGCCTTACATCCAGCGCTTTACCGGCAAAACCGTCGTCGTAAAATTTGGCGGTAATGCAATGGAAGGTGAAGAATTGCAAAACAGTTTTGCGCGCGATATCGTCCTGATGAAACTGGTTGGTATGAACCCGGTGGTAGTGCATGGCGGCGGCCCCCAAATTGGCAGCCTGCTGGAAAAACTCAGCATCAAATCCGAATTTATCAATGGCATGCGTGTTACCGACAGCGCCACTATGGATGTGGTGGAAATGGTATTGGGCGGCACCGTCAATAAACAAATCGTCAGCCTGATCAACCGCAACGGCGGTCAAGCGATCGGTTTGACCGGTAAAGACGGTAAATTAATTCAAGCAAAAAAATTAACTGTCACCCATAAAACACCGGAAATGCTCGCGCCGGAAATTCTCGATATCGGCCACGTCGGCGAAGTAGAAAATGTAAATACCGCAGTGATCGACATGCTGATCAACAGCGATTTTATTCCGGTCATTGCGCCGATTGGTGTCGGCGCAGACGGCGCCTCCTACAATATCAACGCGGATTTGGTCGCCGGAAAAATCGCTGAATTTTTACGCGCCGAAAAATTAATGCTGCTCACCAACGTCTCCGGCCTGCAAGATAAACAAGGCAAGGTATTGACTGGCCTCAGCACCGAACAAGTGGATGGTTTGATTGCCGATGGAACCATTTACGGCGGCATGCTGCCAAAGATCGCGTGTGCACTGGACGCGGTCAAAGCCGGCGTCACCAGCGCGCACATTGTTGACGGGCGCGTTAACCATGCCGTGCTGCTGGAAATCTTTACCGACGCCGGCGTGGGCACGCTGATCACCAACAAAGCGCGCACTGCCTGATAATATTTTCCCTGGTGCGCATGCCACTTTAAAGGAGCGGCATGCGCCTTCTGAATGGAATCGCGTTGCATGGAGTCGCTATGATTAAATCCCCCAGCAAAACCCCGCGCCGTCAACAAATCCTTGAATGCCTCGCGCGCATGTTGGAAGCGAGCCCGGGCGAACGCATCACCACCGCCGCGCTCGCGCGTGAAGTGGGCGTATCGGAAGCGGCGCTCTATCGTCACTTTCCCAGTAAATCGAAAATGTTTGAGGGGTTGATTGAATTTATTGAAGAGACAATTTTTTCGCGCATCACGCTAATTCTGGCGGAAGAAAAGTCGGCGCTGAAACGCTGTGAAAAAACGCTTTCACTGTTGCTCACTTTTGCCGAGCGCAATCCAGGTTTGACGCGGTTGTTAACTGGCGATGCGCTCACTGGCGAAACTGAACGCCTGCGTGTGCGCATCGCACAATTTTTTGACCGCATTGAAACCCAATTAAAACAAATTTTGCGCGAGGCAGAGTTGCGCGAGGGTCTGCATCCACAACTACCTGTTGCCGCCGCCGCCAACTTGTTGATTGCCCTTGTCGATGGCCGAATCGCAGAATTTGTCCGCACCGAATTTCGCCGTCGCCCCACCGACCATTGGCAAGAGCAATGGCAACTTATTGCACAAGGATTTTTAGTCGCCCGTTAGTAAAAATATCACGCATAAAAAAACCGGCGCTTGCCGGTCTTTTTATGCCACAAAAAGCAGTGGCTATTTAGTAATTTCAATAAACCGCTTGCGATCATCATCAAATTTTTTTTCGACAGCTTTTAATTCTGTTTCACGCTGTTGGATTTGCATCTGGATATCTTTTTCTTCCTGCACCAGATTATTGATATTTTTTACTAAATCCTCCGACAACTGGCGACCGCCGCGTTCAATTGCAGCGGCTTGCGATTGCGATGTTTGCAAGCGCGTTCTGGCCGAAGCCAAATTGGCTTGCAGGATACTGATATTACCGCGCAAACTTTCCAGATTGCGGCTCTTTGCTGCATCAATATCTGCAACATTGCTGTAGCTGCGGCGCAACTGGATATCCTCGCGCTCGCGCTCTTCACGCGCCAATTTTTCCTGATGCAACCGGTCGCCTTCGGCACCCTGAGTTACCGGTGCGACAACCTTGAGCACCTTGCCGCCAAGCGACATAATTTCATAGCCGTTGTTCACATATTGCGGCGGGATAGTACTGTCCATCACCGTCACGCCGTCTTTGTTTTTATAGCGATAGATCACTTTGCTCTTTGGCTGATTTTGCGCGGCAACCCAACCGCTTAATAACAGCGAACTACAAGTAATCAATATCAACAGCAAGCTGCGCATTTAGGTCAATTACCTCGTTTGCATCACGCCAGCTCTACACCGTAGGTCGCGCGATATTCTTTAATTTTATCCACCATCGCCTCCTGCCCGCTTTGTTGCTCAAGGTAATCGATGATGTGATTTAAATTGATAATGCTGATTACCGGAATACCAAAAGTTTGTTCAACTTCCTGAATTGCCGATACCTGCCCCTGTCCTTTTTCTTGCCGATTCAAACCAATTAACACCGCTGCCGGTTTGGCTCCGGCGTTATCAATGATACCCATCACTTCACGCACCGCAGTGCCAGCGGTGATGACGTCGTCGACAATCAAAACCTTACCCTGCAATGGCGCGCCTACCAGGGTTCCACCTTCACCGTGATCCTTGGCCTCTTTGCGGTTGTAGCAATAAGGCAGGTCGCGCTGATAATGATCAGCCAAGGCAATCGCGGTGGTCGCTGCCAGCGGAATGCCCTTATACGCAGGCCCAAACACTATATCGAATTCAACGCCAGATGCAGTGATAGCCGCCGCATAATAACGGCCCAATTCCGCCAAGGCCTGACCAGTCTGAAAACGTCCGGCGTTAAAAAAATAGGGGCTGGTGCGACCCGACTTGAGCAAAAACTGACCAAAGCATAGCGCCTGATGTCTGACAGCAAGCTGAATAAAGTCAAATTGGTATTTTTCCATGCAAAGTATCCGACTATGAACTAAGTTTGAGATGACAAAATAAATACAACGAGGCTCCGCCAATGAGCGAACCCGCATTTGGCACGGCGGCAACCAAATGTAAGGATGTGAAAAATCGTAACGTCTACCACAAAAAACCCAGCCTTTGCGGTAACACAATCACACAAAGCTCGGGTATGATACACAGTCCGTAATCAAGGGGCTAACATGAGAGTTATCAGTCTTAGCGTCGATGGTATTTTTCAGGCGGCGCAACGCGGCCTATACACTTGGCTCGCCAATCAAGATGCAGATTT
>DATIDX010000130.1:0-10605 GCA_035456025.1 Cellvibrio sp.
ACTTTGGATTGCCTGGTTGGTGCGGTTCAGCTCATCGGCCACCTGGGCTTGCGTCCAGCTGGTCATGTGTTGATGGGTGTAGCTGTGGTTTTGGATCACGCCCACACTCAGCAATTGCGGGATCAGGTTGGTATTGGATGACACATAATTACCCTGTACGAACCAGGTGACCGGCGTCAGGTTGTTTTGCTTGAGCAGATTGATGAGGGTGGTGCTGTTGCTGCCGGGGCCGTCGTCAAAGGTGATGCCGACATAACCGCTGCAGTTATTGTTAGGGGTGCTGCTGGTAGTGCCGGTACTGGTACCGACGCTGCTGGTGCCGCCGTTACCACCGCAGTTGCCGCTGAAGCAATCGTAGGTGTAGCCAAAGCCGATTTCGCCATTGCAATGCATGGTCTCGGAGTTAGCGCCGCCCCCGCAGGAGCCGTTGCCATAGACGCCGGTGTTGTGGTCCATATCTTCCGCTTGGCGGGTTTCGCCATTTACCTGGATGTAGTCAACAACCACATCGCGGCCAGTTGCATCGTTATCGAACTGAACCTGGATATCACCAGACGCAGTACCGCTATAAACATAATTCTGCAGGCTGGTAGTCAGCGTCCAGTTGGCCACAACAGCGCCACCCACACGCAGGTTGATATGCTCTGTGCCGGCAACGCCGCGTGCACGCACGGTAATGCCGCTGCTGGTGCCGTTAGGAGTGGAGCTGCGTACAGAGCTGGTAGACGGTGATGAAGTGCTCGGCGTGCTGCTGGTAGGTGTACCTGCGCTCACGGTGATATCGGAGGTACCAGAGCTTTGATAGCCCTCAGTCGCCAATACCTGGTAGTCGTGATTACCCAGGTTTAGGCCCTTGCTCGCCCAGAAATTGGCGTGGTTGGCAAAGGTGATGGTGCCGGAGATATCCCCGAAACCTTTTTTGGGGTTACGCACGCTGAAATATTGATAAAAGGTAGAGCTGTTGCCTTCAATCGACGGCTGGTTAACCCGCTGGCAGCGACGCACGTTATAGGTTGCGCCATCGCTCTGGAAGCTGCCGTAATCGGTACCACCGGAGCAGCTGGCCGGATTGTATGAACCGTAGCTTTCGATCACGTAGTATTCGATCAGTGGGCTTTTGGTCCAGCCGTAGAATGCCAGATAGGAGTTTTGGCTATTGCTGACGCCGTAATTTCCTGAGTAGCTCACTACGCGTGAACTGGTACCGGGGTTCCATCCCTTGCCGCCTACCCAATTGTTGGTGTTGTTAGTCCATTGCGAGGTGTAACGACCACCCGCCCCCAGAGTCATGGTGGCGTTGCCGGAATCCTTCCAAAAAGTGTAATAGAACCCGTTATTAGTGCCGGTTCCATTGCTCGATAAGGTTTGTGCGCTGGCACTGGTGGAGCCGAGCGCCGCTGAGCAAACAAACGCCGCCAGGGCGTATTTGCCGATCTTAGGGAATTTCATTATTAATCTCCGGATATAGCCTCTCGACCAATACCGCCTATAGAGGGGAGGGACATTGAAAGGTTTATCCTGTTTGTTGCAAACAGGCGTTGATCGACCGCCCTATAGCTATAGTTATTATTAAAAACGGCTCGGCTGCATCGAGGTGACTTGTATACCGCTGGCTCATGATGTTGTCAATTGAACTATATGCATATTGTCGCAAAAACTATATGTTCGTCTAATATTTGGAAACAGCTTTTTAAAATAAAAAGTTTCGATTGTTTTTTTAAATTATTTTCGATGCCAAATGATGTCGTTTACATTAAAAAGTTTGCACTATCTTACGTGCCGCTAATTCAAAAATTGTTTTAAAAAGTAATTCTTTTTTATTTCTTCCTGTGAAAATAAAATCATTTATAAAATATTAAAAACACTTTAATTCAAGCAGTTTAAGATTGTTTGCAAATCGCGTTCGAGCGTTTAAAAAATCTCCGGGACAATGCATTTTAAAAATCGCGCAATAATATTTAAGTGTTGATAGTTGAAGCGCACGTGGAGAAAATTTTTTGGTGATGCACCGCCGGTATAGTGGACGGCTGCGAAAATTTCATCGCTCTCGCTTACTTAAACAAGATGGTTAATCGAGTTGGATTGGTTGGCCCTCAAGCCCTCCAAAAACCACTTAAAGGCTTCAATTGCCGTGTGAGCTGTCGCTGCAGGATCCTTGCTCGCCGCAACCCATAAAGCTGCATTCAAGGCTGCTCCATTCAACAATCGCGCCGCCGCTTCAGAGTTAATGGCGGTGATCGCGCCCTCCGCAATTAATTTGTCCATAGTCTGAATGGTCATCTGGAGGCAGTTATTTTGGCTTGGCCACTGGGAGGGATCGCCGAGAACCGCAGGGCCATCCAGCAGTACTATCCGTTGGACTTCAGGGTCGAGTGCCATCTCGATGTAAGCTACCCCCTCAGCTACCAATCCGTCCCATGTACTGCCCGCCGTACTTGCTAGAGCATGGGCGCGCGATGCCATTTCCGTATCAATCTGCTCCACCACCGCAAACAGCAATCCTTTCTTGTCGCCAAAGGTGTGATAGAGCGCGCCACGTGTCAGGCCGACGGAGGCGGTGATGTCGTCCATGGACGCCGCGGCATAACCCTTTTCCGCAAAGGCTTTGCGTGCGGCTTCGATAAGCTTGCGGCGCGTTTCTTCGACTTTTTCAGCTCGCTTCATAAAAAAGTTCAATCCGTAAGTTTTCTTGTTTACATACGGCCCGTATGTATTTAGTATTTGCATACGCTGCGTATGTTAGTGAGGATGGCTCGGTAACTCAACATCGCCTTTTAGTAAGGTTTTAGCAAATGAGGAATTTATGATGAACACACGTCAGGCAATTTTTCCCGCTGAGCGACATGCACTCTACGAGCAGCATCGTTATTCGGCAGCCATACAATCTGGCGATTTACTTTTTGTCTCTGGCCAGGTCGGCAGCCGGGCAGACGGCACGCCAGAGCCAGACTTCAAGCGCCAAGTGCAGTTGGCTTTCGATAACTTGAACAATGTGTTGAAAGCGGCGGGCTGCACATTTCAGGATGTCGTTGATGTCACCAGCTTCCATACAAATCCTGAAGCGCAGATTGAAACCTTTATGGCGGTGCGGGAAAAAAATATCGGCGACGCGCCTTATCCCAACTGGACTGCTGTTGGCGTCAACTGGCTGGCCGGTTTTGATGTTGAGCTTAAAGTGATTGCACGTGTGCCGCGCGTGTAAACATAAAAATTTATCGAATTTTTTCCGCTTCAGATTAAGCATGCAAAGCAACAACTATACGATGAATCCGGAACAAGAAATTCCAGATTGGCATCGATGTTGAGCAGCAGCTCCAATTGGGTATTGCAATGGGATTATTTTTTAGTTATTCAAATATTGCTTGTAAAAAATGGTGGGCCCAGCTGGACTTGAACCAGCGACCTGCCGATTATGAGTCGGATGCTCTAACCAACTGAGCTATAGGCCCTTTGAGGAGGGAGCTGCGGTAGCAGCGAGGGCGCATTATAGTGGCTTGTTTTAGATGTGGCTATAGGTGATAACTTATTGTTTGAGCTAAAAAAATAAAACCCGCTCGCGGCGGGTTTTATTTTTCTGGCAGCTGGATAATTAATAAGCGAATGATTAATCGTCCAGGAAGCTGCGCAGGTGATCGGAGCGTGAAGGGTGGCGCAATTTGCGCAATGCCTTGGCTTCGATTTGACGAATACGCTCGCGCGTTACATCAAATTGTTTGCCCACTTCTTCCAGCGTGTGATCAGTGTGCATGTCGATACCAAAACGCATGCGCAATACTTTTGCTTCACGTGCTGTGAGGCCGGCAAGTACTTCGCGTGTGGCCTCCATCAGGCCTTCCATTGTGGCTGACTCCACCGGGGAAATAATGGTGGTGTCTTCGATAAAATCACCCAGATGCGAATCTTCATCGTCGCCAATTGGCGTTTCCATGGAGATTGGCTCTTTGGCAATTTTCAGCACTTTGCGCACTTTATCTTCTGGCATTTCCATGCGCTCGCCGAGTTCTTCGGGCGTAGGCTCGCGCCCCATTTCCTGCAACATCTGGCGCGATACACGATTGAGTTTGTTAATCGTCTCAATCATATGTACTGGAATACGGATGGTGCGGGCCTGGTCGGCGATAGAGCGGGTAATCGCCTGGCGAATCCACCAAGTCGCGTAGGTAGAGAATTTGTAACCGCGACGGTATTCAAATTTATCCACCGCTTTCATCAGGCCGATATTGCCTTCCTGGATCAGGTCGAGGAATTGCAAACCGCGGTTGGTGTATTTTTTCGCGATAGAAATAACCAGGCGCAGGTTGGCTTCAACCATTTCTTTTTTCGCACGACGCGCGCGCGCTTCGCCAATCGACATACGACGGTTGATGTCTTTGATACTGGCAAGGCTCAAGCCACTTTCAGCTTCGATTTGTGCAAGTTGTTGCTGTGCTGTTTGCACATCAGGTAGGACGCGTTCAAGTTTGTCGGCGTGCTCCACTTTTCCTTTCAGGAAATCGGGCAGCCAGGCATCGTTAGTTTCGTTGCCGGGAAACTCTTTGATAAAGGTCTTGCGTTGCATCTGGGCTCTGCGGGTACACAGATCCATAATGAGTCGCTCTTGGCGACGCACGTTATCGAGCATTACACGTGCTTTGGTGTAAATAGGATCGAATTGGCGGGTCGGCAATTTGAAAAACTTGAACAAATCGCCAAGCGCAGATAATTCTTTCTCGGCTTGCTTGCTGCCGTAACCGTGTTTGGCGAGAACCTTGTTGGTCTTGTCCTGTTGTTTTTGCAACTCTTCGAAGCGCACGCGAGCTTCTTCAGGATCTACACCGGAAATGGCTTCCTCTTCCTCATCGCTGCTGCTTTCTTCTTCCTCGTCATCGCCCGCTGGCTTAGCGCCGGCGGCGGCAACTGGAATCTCTTCGACTTCAGCGAGGGTGGCGGGAATATCTTCAACCGGGTCGAGCCAGCCGATCACTACGTCGGCAAGGCGACGTTCTTCTTTGGCGACCAATGCATATTCGTCGAGCACTTGTTGTACTGCACCAGGCCAGTAGGCGATAGCGTGCATTAGTTCGCGCACACCTTCTTCGATGCGCTTGGCGATAACAATTTCGCCCTCGCGGGTCAGCAGTTCCACAGTACCCATTTCGCGCATATACATGCGCACCGGGTCGGTGGTGCGACCGGTTTCCGTCTCTACGGCAACCAATGCAGCAGCTGCTTCAGCGGCGGCAATTTCGTCCGCAGCGGAGTCGCCATCGGTCATTAGCAGGGTGTCGGCGTCCGGCGCAGTTTCGTAAACGCGGATACCCATGTCGTTGATCATCTGGATGATGTCTTCGACCTGATCTGGATCAGAGATGTCCTCCGGTAGGTGATCGTTAACCTCGGCATAGGTTAGGTAACCTTGCTCTTTACCGCGGGCGATCAATTCTTTAATGCGGGACTGTTGCTGTTGGACGTCTTCAGACATTCGAAACCCTATTTGAAACCTGGTGAGTGAAATGCAAAGCCCGAAATTATACTCCACTTGCTTGGGTGGATTCTAGGCGAATGGTTGGTGATGCCCTATTACTTCGGCGAGTTATAGCCAAATTGGGCTTTTTTTGAACAATACAAGGTTTATCACTGCAATTTTGCTGCTAATGCAGCGCGTATCAGTTGGTCGCGCTCCTCCTTGGAGAGTTGAGTTAAGTCCGCATTTTTCAGTTTCGCCAAGTGTTCTGCGGTTTTTTTCTGATTTTGTTGCACGCGCAGCTTTTCCATGGCATCGCAAAAGGCGGCTTGGGTGTCGTAGTCAGCTTTTGCCGGTTTGTCCTGCCGGGTTCGGCTCAAGGCACTGGCAGCCTCCAGTAAATCATGGCCAGCGACGGCGGCGAGCCGCTCGGTATCCTCTGCGCCATAAACGCCTCGCCAGTACCCAATCAGGTGTGACAAGTTGTAATGCGGTCGCTCGTGCAGCACTTTGAGCAGGCGGCCGAGCAGGCGAACATCGAGATCCCCTTCATCGGCCAGCCATATGTTGTGATCTGGTTCCTGGCTGGCAAGTGCGGGGTAGGTCAATAGTAGGGCGAGTGCTTTGCGCGCCGGAGGCATCAGGTATTTACCTTGAGATCGTTTTTGCAACTCCGGCTGATGGGTTTTGGCTGCGTGACGTTGCGCGCGCGGTTGCTCATAAAACTCATGGTAATCCGCCGGGGGAATATCCTGGGGGAAATCGCCGTAGTCATCGTAGATAGTCACTGGGGCGTAATTGGCTGGCGGCAATTGATCCCAGGGTGGATCGGCTTTTATCGGCCGCGCACTCTTGGTAATGATTTCGTCGGATTTTGCTGGTGTAGGTGGTGCGCTGAAAGGCGACTGCGCCTCTTCCTTGCTTTGCTCCTGAATTAGCTCTTGCAGGATGTTGCGATTGAGGCCGGTGCGGGTGGCGAGGCTTTCAAACATGAGTTCACGAAAGACGCCTTTGGGCAGCCGATCCAGCAGCGGCGCCGCGCGTTTGCTAAAGGTGGCGCGTCCTTCCATGGTGCGGATGTTCAGGCCTTCGGCGACAGCATCAAACAAATAATCCTCAAAAGGTACGGCCAGCTCGATCATGTGCTCAAATTTTTCCGGGCCGATCTGGCGCACCAAGGTGTCCGGGTCTTCACCTTCGGGCAGGAACAGGAATTTCACCGTGCGGCCATCGGTCATGGTATCGAGCGATGCTTCCAGTGCGCGATGTGCCGCGCTGCGGCCGGCTTTGTCGCCATCAAAACAAAACACCACCTCGTTGGTATATTTAAAGGCGCGGTCGAGGTGATCGGGGCCGCAGGCGGTGCCGAGTGTAGCAACGCCATAACCGATTCCGAACTGCGCCAGGCTGACTACGTCCATATAACCTTCCACAACCAGCAGGCGCGGCAATTCGCGGTAGGCGAGGCGTGCTTCGTAGAGTCCGTACAACTCCTGGCCCTTGTGGAAAACCGGGGTCTCGGGTGAATTGAGGTATTTGGGTTTGTCATCCCCCAGTACCCGTCCGCCAAAGCCAATAACCCGTCCGCGGGTGTCGCGGATGGGGAACATGATGCGATGGCGAAAGCGGTCGTAGAGTTTCTTTTCCTGCTCCTGATGGATCAGCATGCCGCCTTCGATCAGCAGGTGTTTGTCTTCATCGTTGGTTGCCAGGGTTTTAAGCAGATTGTCCCAGCCTGGTGGTGCAAAACCGACGCCGTAAGCTTTGGCGGTCTTGCCGTCCAAGCCGCGATTTTTTAAATAATTTACTGCCAGGTGTTTGCTGGGGTGATGGCGCAACTGCTGTTGGTAAAAGTTATCCGCTTTTTCCAGCAGCGTGTAGATGCTGCGTTTCTCTTGCTCGCGTTTTTCCTGCGCCTCGGTCTGCACTTCGCGCGGGACATCCAATCCGGTCAGGCGCGCAAGCGATTCCACTGCTTCGGGGAAGCTGAGGCGTTCGAAATCCATGACAAAACCCAGCGCATTGCCGCTTGCGCCACAGCCAAAGCAGTAATAAAACTGCTTGTCCGGGCTTACCGTGAAGGAGGGAGTTTTTTCGTCGTGGAAGGGGCAGCAGGCGCTGTAGTTCTTGCCCGTCTTCCTGAGTTTCACTCGACTGTCGACCACGTCGACTATATCGAGGCGGTCAAGCATGTCGTCAATAAAGCTCTGTGGGATCAGGCCGGCCATATCAGAAGTCGCGATTAGGTTGCGTCAAAAATCTAGTTGGTTAAAGCAGGCCTTTTAGTTTGGCCAGGCTATAGGCTGCAAGCGTTGTTGCGTCTTTTATGCTGCCTTCGGACAGCATGGTTTCGAAGTCGCGCAGCGGCACTTTTCGGGTTATCAGGTCTTCTTCTTCGCTGTCCAGGTTGTTGCCGCTGTGTGCCAGTTCAGTGGCGAAATAGATGTGATATCCCTGGCTTGAATAACCGTAGGCCAAATATTGGAATCCGACATACACCATTGTGCCAGCGCTCAATCCAGTTTCCTCGCGCAATTCTCCGGCGGCAATTTGCAGGTGATCGGCTTGCTGGTCGCTCTCCCATGAGCCCTGGGGAAGTTCCCAATAGCGGCCTGCGACCGGGTATCTGTACTGTTCAACTAGATGAATGTATCCATCCTGTACCGGCACTATAACCACAAAATCAGGTTTATCGACAACACCAAAAATCCCTTCATTACCGCTGCTACGCAAAATGCGATCTTCGCGCACTGTCATCCATTTGTTGCGGTAGACAATACGTGAATCCAATTGTTTGATATCGGTCATGCAGCATCCTTAAAGACACAGGGTTGGCAAACTGTCTGGAAGGGGATGATAACAAGAAGGGGGAGGGTGGAGGGGATTTAGTCGGCTAGCGGGTGCTAGCCGCTAATTTTGCTTTTCAATAGCTTGCTGACTTCGCCCATATCGGCGCGGCCTTGCACTTGGGGTTTGATCAGTGCCATGGCTTTGCCCATGTCGCGTGCTTCGGTTACGCCGGCATCTGCGAGGGCTTTAACCACAATGGCATCCAGCTCGGCAGCAGTGAGTGCAGCGGGTAGGAAAGCCTGAATTTCGGTGATTTCGAACGCTTCTTGCTCGGCGAGTTCAGGCCGATTGGCGTTGCGATACTGCTGTTCGGAATCGCGGCGCTGCTTGACCATTTTGTCGAGCACGGCCAAAGCGCGCGCGTCATCGACTTCGATGCGCTCGTCCACTTCGATTTTCTTGAATTCAGACATCACCAGACGCAAAACCGCGACACGCTCTTTTTCTTTAGCGCGCATCGCGGTCTTTAAGGCATCATTTATGCGGTCTTTTAGCGTTGGTTGACTCATGAATCACCGGTATTGAGTTATCAATTGGTTACAGAGTGGAACGCACAGCTCGTTAATTGACAGATGCAAACAAGGCTAACGAGCGGAACCGATCAGCACTAACTTATGAGGCTGCCGATTAATTGCGGCAGCAAATAACTTAGTACAGACGGGTAAACTTTTTAGATTCGCGTTGTACCTTTTTTGCATGGCGCTTAACAGCGGCAGCGGCATCACGCTTACGAACGGTAGTTGGCTTCTCGTAGCATTCGCGCGCGCGAACGTCAGCCAAAATGCCTGCTTTTTCACAAGCACGCTTGAAGCGACGCAGAGCTACGTCAAAGGGTTCGTTTTCTTTAAGTTTTACTGAAGGCATGCTGTTACCTTTAAAAAGAGAGCTAATAAATGATGTCTTGTGGATAGGCGCCAGTGTGTAAACACAGTGAAGTATCCGAGGGGTGCGGATTCTATACGCTTCTTATGGCAGCCGCAACCTTGCGGGATGAGAGTGCTGGGTTTTCCCGTGGCCAGCCTTTATCATAGTCGCCCTGTATTGGTGATCGAGCCTGCGTAATGCGGGTGGCCAGAGGTTGGGGTATGCGGGTATTGGGTTTGGAAACATCCTGTGATGAAACCGGTGTTGCGGTTTATGACAGCGAGCAAGGCTTGCTGGCGCACACTCTTTATACGCAGATTGCGCTTCACGCAGAGTACGGTGGCGTGGTGCCGGAGCTGGCCTCGCGCGACCATGTACGCAAGTTGTTGCCGCTTATTAGAGAGGTCATGGCGCAGAGCGGCTCAAGCGCTGCCGATATAGATGGCATTGCCTACACATCTGGCCCCGGTCTGATAGGTGCATTGATGGTTGGTGCATCGCTCGGGCGCTCGCTCGCCTATTCCTGGGGGATACCGGCGATCGGGGTGCACCACATGGAGGGGCATTTGCTCGCGCCCATGTTGGAGGCCAACCCTCCGCAATATCCGTTTGTCGCCCTCTTGGTATCCGGTGGCCACACTCAGTTAGTAAAAGTGGACGCACTCGGGGTTTACGAGTTGTTGGGCGAGTCTATTGACGATGCAGCGGGCGAGGCATTTGATAAGGCAGCCAAAATGCTCGACCTGGATTATCCCGGCGGACCACAAATCGCAAAGCTTGCCGAACAGGGTGTGGAAGGGCGATTTAAATTTCCGCGCCCTATGGTTGATCGCCCTGGTTTGGATTTCAGTTTCAGCGGTTTAAAAACGGCAACGCTCACCACTGTTAATGCCAACAAGCAAATCAACGGTTTGCCGGATGACCAAACCTGCGCGGATATCGCCAATGCGTTTCAAGCGGCGGTAGTCGACACGCTGGTGATTAAATGCAAGCGCGCGCTGGAGCAGACCGGCATGAAAACCTTGGTGATTGCTGGCGGTGTTTCAGCCAATAAAAAGCTGCGCGCTGATCTGGATGCGGGGCTCGCTAAAATCGGCGCAAAAGTATTTTACGCCCGCCACGAATTTTGCACCGACAACGGCGCCATGATTGCCTACGCGGGTTGTCAGCGATTGCTTGCAGGCCAGCAGGAAGGTCTGGCAATCAATGTCAAGGCGCGCTGGCCACTCAACACTCTATCTTCACTTTAAAAGAATTTTTTATGGATATTGTTTACATCCGCGATCTGCGCATCGATACGATTATTGGTATTTATGATTGGGAGCGCGAAGTGCGCCAAACGGTGAGTATCGATCTGGAAATGGCGAGCGATATTCGCAAGGCGGCTGCAACAGACGATATTCAATATGCGTTGAATTACAAGGCGGTTTCCAAGCGTTTGATCGCCT
>DATIDX010000131.1:0-12077 GCA_035456025.1 Cellvibrio sp.
AAAAAAATAACCGACAGTACGTCCGGCTTCCGAGCTTACAACAAGCAGACTATTGAGTTTCTCGCTGCTAACTACCCCACCGACTATCCAGAACCGGAAACCGTTATCCTCTTGGGGAAAAATGATTTTCGCATCCGCGAGGTGTCGGTAGAAATGGTGGAGCGCCAGGGTGGAGAATCTTCCATTTCCGGCCTGAAATCAGCGCACTATATGATCAAAGTTATCCTTGCCATGTTAATGACGGCCCAACGCCAAAAAATTCGTAGAGTTTAATTATGTCAGATCAATTGATAGATTTCTTCGTTACCAACCGAATCCAGTTTTTTTCTATTATCGGCAGCCTATTCTGGTTTGTATTTATTCTGAAATTGGTAAAACGCAAGCGCCTAAAGGAAGAATACTCGCTGCTTTGGTTGGGTTTCGGTTTTATTTTTATTGCACTCTCGGTTTTCAGGCCACTATTGGAGATCGTGGCGAGTGCAGTCGGAATTATCTACGCCCCCGCAGCGCTGCTATTGATATTAGTGCTTGCAGTATTTTTTATATTGATTCAATTTTCGGTAGTAATTTCGAAATTGGCAGAAGGTAATAAAAATCTAATCCAGGAAGTTGGAATACTTAAAGCTGAACTTAAAAAACTGCAATTGCAGGTTAAGGAAAAAGAATAAGATGAAAAATGTACTGCGCAGCATAATGAAATCGAAGACTGTCTATTTCTTAATTGTCGCTTTGGGTTTAATCGTCGGTTTATTACACTCCGTGCAACCGACCTTTTCTAATTTCACGCTAACCACCCCTTCCGGGGCGACCAAAGCAATTAACTTTCCTGGATTTATGGAATCTCCGGAAGGCGGTATCTATCGCTTAAGCGGTACCCTTACGATGGGTAAATTTTCCAGTACATTGCTGCGTATCATTCCCGATGATGAAATTCTCGCGCTTAAGATCAATCAACGGCAGGTTGATCTAAGTATTATTTCCCCAAACGAACGTAAGGATTACAGCAGAGGATTTACCTACGAGCTCAATAGCTTCTTGCAGCCGGGCGATAACCAAGTGGAAATACTTTACTCCGACCAAGGCGGCCTAATGGGGATAGTTATTGCTGCAGAAGCGGGAAAAAACACCTCTCGTTTAATTTATTTACTCGGTACATTGATGGCCTTGATAGTTGCTGTCAAATTCCTACGCCATTTCAAATTTTCGACCCCCATCAAAGTCTTGTTTATCGGCGCGCTACTGATTCGACTTGTTTATTTTTCTGTAACGACCGCAGATATACGCGAACACGATCTGGGCGACCATATAGGGTATACAGAATACCTAACCCAGCACTGGATGCCACCACCAATTGACTACGCTGTTGGCGGAGCATTTTTTCATCCGCCTTTGTATTACTACACAGGCGCTCTGGTTTATAAAGCGACGCAATTAGCCGGTGCGAACAACAAAGTTATCCTCTATCGGGTACAACAAGTTTTAGTACTGATTTATTCCATGGGTTTTGTCCTATTTGGTTTGATGATTCTGCAAGAACTACTGAATTTGTATCGCAAACCAGTGACTAAATCGAATGATGTAGCGCCTCTCACATTACTTGAATTAAAAGAGCAACCACAGGAACCCCAACTGGGCCTGATTGCACGCTTATGCAAGTCATTTAAAGAGGAAAAAGTATTTTGGATTATAGGTGCGCTCTTTGCATTTTGGCCGGTAGCCATAATCCATTCGGTACGCTTAGGCAATGATCCACTGCTCTACTTCCTGTTTACTGCGAGCCTCTACTTCATTACTCGCTGGTACAGACTGGATAAAAAACGCGACCTAATGATCGCGAGCTTAATAGGTGCTGCAGCGATCCTGACTAAAGCCAATGGTGAAATCCTGGTAGCGGTTCTTGGGGTAATAGGCCTGTACAAAATGCTATCCACTAAACAGTGGGTGACTTACTTCAAAATGGCGATTGCACCGTGTCTAATTATGTTACTCGCAGTTGCAATTACCGTCGGCCCAGGATTAATTTTAAAAATGCAAGGCAAGCGCGACAAACTCTATATCGACAATATCGATGGTCTTTCACAGGCAAACCTCGTCGGCAACACCGCTTCAAATTATTTCTGGTTCGATGCAAAAGTTTTCATTACTGAACCCTACACCGATCCTTACGATGACCGTATGGGGCGTCAATATTTCTGGAACTATCTCGGTAAAACCGGACTATTCGGTGAGTTTAAATATCCAGCGCTGCTGAATAAGAATACCGCTGTGATTTGTAGCTTCCTCGCTGTCTTGATGTTTATCTATATGCTGTACGGCATTTATCGAATGATAAAAGAAGACTTCAAGCGAATGGCGCCAGTGTTACTGTCGGGATTTTTTCTCTGGGCCGGTGTGACCTATATGCGCATGACCTTTCCAGCGAATATTGATTTCAGATATATAGTGCCAATAATACTGACTTTTTGCGCACTGTACGGAGTGAGCATCCTCCGCTTCCAACAACAGGGATCAGTCCGCCTCGCCAATATCGGCATTACTATGTCTGGCTTATTCTCGCTCACAGCATTGATATTTATCTGGGGCATCTACCTAAACACTTAGCAAGGGCGCCGCAAACGGCGCCATCTTACTTAAGCTGGAGTAGTCCTGTGCTAGTCGTACAGTTGATTAAGTTTTTAGTCGTCGGAGTGTTGAATACCCTGTTCGGTTACTCCCTTTATGCCCTCTTCATCTACATAGGGCTTGGTTATATTTTTGCTTTGTCACTTGCCACTGTCCTTGGAGTACTTTTCAATTTTCATACCATTGGCCGGCTAGTATTCCAATCGCGCGACAAAAAATTGGTAGGAAAATTTTTTGGCGTTTATGCCATAAGCTTCTGCATAAATCTCGCGCTAATCAAAATATTTATCGCGTTCGGATTGAATGCCTACAGTGCGGGTGCAATTGCACTTTTCCCAACAACAATAATCTCGTTTTTACTCAATAAATTTTTTGTGTTCAAAGGAAAACAACATGAAACTTATTAGTGTGGTAACCCCCTGCTACAACGAAGAAGAAAATGTGCAGGAGTGTGTAACGCGTATACAGAATGTATTCACACAATATACCAACTACACCTATGAGCATATTTTTATCGATAATGCGTCAACCGATAAAACCCTGGATATCCTCCGCGAGATAGCAAGCACCGATAAACATGTAAAGGTAATTGCTAACAGCAGGAATTTTGGTCACATTCGCTCACCCTATCATGGACTTTTACAGGCAAATGGTGACGCCGTCATTTTGTTTGTGGCCGACCTGCAAGACCCCGCCAGCTTGATCCCTGAATTTATAAGAAAATGGGAAGACGGATTCAAGACAGTGATCGGCACCAAACGTTCAAGTGAAGAGTCATCATTGATGTTCTCCATTCGCAAGCTCTATTACAAAACCGTCAACCGGCTCTCCAATATTGATTTGATAGATAACTTCACTGGGTTTGGCCTTTACGATAAAGAAGTTATTGACCATCTCCGTAGCATTAATGATCCCTATCCCTACTTTCGCGGCTTGATCGCCGAAATAGGATTGCGCATTCACCAGATCCCCTATGATCAACCGGTACGTGTCCGCGGCATTACTAAAAATAATTTTTTTACCCTTTATGACATTGGCATGTTGGGAATTATTTCCCACTCACAAGTTCCTTTACGCATAGCGACCATGGCCGGATTTCTACTTTCCTTCATTAGTATTTTTATAGCCGCCATTTACTTTTTGTTGAAGCTGATTTTTTGGAACTCGTTTACCCTTGGTTTAGCCCCGGTAGTCATTGGTATTTTCTTTTTTGCTTCGGTGCAATTATTTTTTGTGGGTATATTGGGCGAATACTTGGGTTCAATTCATATCTACAGCAAAAGAAGACCCTTGGTAATAGAAAAAGAGCGTATTAATTTTTAGCTCAGAGATAATAAAAAAAGCGTAGTTATTTACGTACGGACGCAGAACGGAATGTCGCCATGGCGCTAGTCACTCTATCCAACACTAAACAATTTACTGCCGCCGCTGAAGCCAGCTTGCTGGACGCCGCAAAAGCCCAAGGACTGGTGCTTGAACATAGTTGCCGCACAGGTCGGTGCGGCGCTTGTAAAGCGTTGGTAGTCAAGGGAGATACACAAGTTTTAAGAGCTGAGGAAAGCCTTGAAGCCAGCGAGGTTGAAGCAGGCTTTATCCTGACTTGTTGCAGGACAGCAACCAGCGATGTCGAATTGGATATAGAAGATTTGGGATTGCTCGCCAATATAAAAATGCAGACCCTACCCTGCAAAATTGATCGAGTTGATTTACTGGCGCCGGACGTAATCCAAATATTCCTGCGCCTACCGCCGACCAGCCAGTTTAATTATTTGCCGGGTCAATATATCGACGTAATTGCGAAAAATGGTGTGCGCCGTAGCTATTCTATTGCCAATAGCCCGCGGGCTGACAATAAGCTTGAGCTGCACATACGCGCCGTGACCAATGGCCAAATGAGCAACTACTGGTTTAACGATGCAAAAGCTAATGATTTATTGCGTTTGGAAGGCCCTCATGGCACATTCTGCTACCATCCAAAAGAAGAAAAAAATCTTGTTTTTTTAGCTACAGGCACGGGTATCGCACCAATAAAAAGCATACTGGATGCATTTGCCACCAGTACAGAATGGGTGCAGGAAAAAAAGATTTATGTTTACTGGGGAGGCAGGGTTCCAGCAGATATTTATTGGCAGCCCAACTTCACTCAACTCAATATCGATTTTCGACCCACTCTTAGCCGCGCAGCGAACAATTGGATGGGTCGCAGGGGTTACGTACAAGATGCGGTAATCGCGGATGGCATAGACTTGGAAGATTCTGTCATTTACGCGTGCGGTTCCGACACAATGATTCACGCCGCAAAAAAATTATTCGTCGCACAAGGCTTGAACCCCAACAGCTTTTATTCTGACGCCTTCGTCAGCTCATAAATATTATAAGGAGAGAGGATCAATGAAAGCCGTTATTCTCGCGGGTGGCTTGGGCACCCGTTTAAGTGAAGAGACTGTCACCCGCCCCAAACCTATGGTGGAAATAGGTGGTAAACCTATTCTCTGGCATATCATGAAAATGTACTCCGCCCACGGCATCAATGATTTTATTATCTGCTGCGGCTACAAGGGTTATGTCATAAAGGAATATTTTGCCAATTATTTCCTGCACATGTCAGACATTACGTTTGATATGAGCGAAAACAAAATGCATGTTCACCAGCAGCGCGCCGAGCCATGGAAAATTACCTTGGTAGACACCGGTGATAATTCTATGACTGGCGGTCGATTAAAAAGGGTTTACGAACATATCAAGGATGAACAAGCTTTTTGCTTTACCTACGGGGATGGTGTGAGCGATATCAATATCGCCAAAACAATTGACTTCCATCTAACCCACGGAAAACTGGCGACTCTCTCCGCAACCTATCCTCCTGGCCGCTTCGGTGCGCTCGATATAGAAAATAATTGCGTCAGGAGTTTTAAAGAAAAACCCAAAGGCGACGGCGCCATGATCAACGGTGGTTTTTTTGTTTTATCACCCAAGGTAGTCGACCTGATCGAGAATGATCAATCAACATGGGAACAGTATCCGTTAATGACACTGGCCGATGAAGGCGAATTGATGGCTTATAAGCATGAGGGTTTTTGGCAACCTATGGACACGTTGCGCGATAAAACTTACCTCGAAGAATTATGGGCAAGCGGTAACGCGCCCTGGAAAATCTGGGAGTGATCGTGAAAGCTCAAATTGATGAATCCTTTTGGCGGGGCAAGCGCGTATTTTTAACTGGCCATACCGGCTTTAAAGGTAGTTGGCTCAGCTTATGGCTTGCGCACATGGGCGCGGTCGTCAAAGGTTTTTCACTTGCTCCATCAACCACACCAGCATTATTTGATATTGCTCGAATTGATCAGATGATGGAATCCGACATTGGAGATATCCGCGATCTTTATCGGTTAACGCACAGCATGACGGAATTTAATCCGGATATTGTTATCCACATGGCCGCGCAGGCACTAGTGCGCTTGTCCTACAGCGAGCCACTGGCTACCTACTCAACCAATGTAATGGGCACTTTGCATGTATTTGAAGCAGCGCGCCAATGTCCTTCAATGCGCGCGATTGTTAATGTCACCACCGATAAATGTTACGAAAATCGTGAGTGGGAATGGGGATATCGTGAGCACGAGCCTATGGGGGGCCATGATCCCTATAGCAACAGTAAAGGCTGCGCCGAACTAATTACCTCCGCCTATCGCAATTCTTTTTTTAACAAGCCCGAGAGCCCCGCATTAGGATCAGCGCGCGCAGGCAATGTCATTGGCGGTGGCGATTGGGCTACTGATCGTCTGATTCCCGATATCTTGCGCGCATTTGAAAAGGTCGAACCAGTGGTTATCCGCAATCCGCAGGCGACCCGACCATGGCAGCATGTACTTGAACCATTAAGTGGTTATCTGGTACTGGCACAAGCGCTTTATCTGCATGGACACAAATACGCGGAAGGTTGGAATTTTGGACCGCGCGATGAAGATGTTGAACCTGTTGAATGGATTCTCAATCAAATGGTTGGCACATGGGGCCATGGTGCAAGCTGGCAGTTGGACACAGGCAATCATCCCCATGAAGCAAAATTTCTTAAGTTGGATATCTCCAAAGCGCGCGCCCGTTTGCATTGGGCCCCGACCTGGCGTTTACGCCAAACACTCGAAAAAATTATAGCCTGGCAACACGCATGGCTTGCCAAGCAAGACATGCGGCTCTACAGCATTAACGAGATAAAACAATATATGGCCGCAATGCGAGCCGATTAATTTTTACGAATATTTAAAAGGCTACAAAATGACCCCTGAAACTCTTCGTCAAGAAATCGCCAAATTGGTTCAACAATTTGCAGAACAAACCACAGCGCCCAAAGCATTTGTGGCCGGCGAAAGTATTATTCCGCCTTCAGGCAAAGTAGTTGGCGCGCGCGAAATGCAATTAATGGTAGAGGCCTCTCTCGATTGCTGGTTAACTACTGGAAGATTCAATACCGAATTTGAAAAAAAACTCGCGGATTTTTTAGGAGTGAAATATCTGATTTCGGTTAATTCAGGGTCGTCTGCTAACTTGGTTGCCTTTAGTACCCTCACGTCTCCCAAACTCGGTGCGCGTGCAATTAAAAAAGGTGATGAAGTAATTGGAGTTGCAGCTGGTTTTCCCACAACAGTAAATCCAATTATCCAATTCGGTGCAATCCCTGTATTTGTTGATGTTGATGCAGCCACGCACAATATAAATGCAGATTTAATCGAAGCAGCGATTACTCCAAAGACCAAAGCGATCATGCTTGCCCATACACTAGGCAATCCATTCGATCTCGGCAAAGTGAAAGCATTGTGTGAGAAATACAATCTTTGGTTGGTGGAGGACTGCTGCGACGCACTTGGCGCTAAATATGATGGCAAGCTGGTCGGCACATTTGGCGATATTGCCACATTAAGTTTTTATCCTGCGCATCACATTACTATGGGCGAAGGCGGTGCAGTGTTTACCAACAATCCGCAATTGAAAATGATCGCCGAATCTTTCCGTGATTGGGGCCGCGATTGCTATTGCGCTCCAGGTTGCGACAATACCTGCGGCAATCGTTTTGGCCAACAATTTGGAAGCTTGCCAGTCGGCTATGATCACAAGTATGTCTATGCACACATCGGTTACAACTTGAAAATTACCGACATGCAAGCGGCCTGCGGATTAGCCCAATTAGAACGCGCACAAGAATTTATTGATGCACGCAAACGCAATTATGAGCTATTAAAAGCGCGCCTGAACAATCTTACAGATTTTATTGATATTGCCCAACCAACACCTAACAGTGAACCCTCCTGGTTTGGTTTCCCGATTACCCTTAAAGAAAGCGCAGGCGTTAGCCGGGTTGATTTCGTGAAATTTCTTGATCAAAACAAAATCGGAACGCGTTTGCTGTTTGCTGGCAACCTTACACGCCAACCCTATTTTGCAGGTGTTGAACATCGTGTCGTGGGCGAATTAACCGTTACCGATAACACCATGAATAACACGTTATGGCTGGGCATTTATCCGGCATTGGGTAGCGAGCATTTCGACTATGTCGCTGAAAAAATGGAAGAATTTTTCGGGTTAAATTTTTGATCGGCCATGAATCAAGATACCAATAACCACAATCGCGGAAGCTACCAGCCTGGTGTTGTTCTGGATGACTTGCAGTTGATCCTCACCCAGACGCCCGCTGCGGTTTGGGCGGCATTGCGCGATCAACGCATATTTATTACTGGTGGCACTGGTTTTGTTGGCTGCTGGTTATTGGAAGCATTGCTATGGGCAAATGACGAACTCAATTTAAATTTGCATTTGAGTGTGCTTAGTCGTGCCCCCGCCGCCTTCATGCTCAAAGCTCCGCACTTGGCGACACATAAAATAGTCACGCTTATCCAAGGTGATGTGACTGCGTTGGATACAATCAACGGAACTTTTGACAGTGTGATCCATGCCGCGACCGATGTGGTGAAACCCGGTGATGACCCATTTGCAACGTTTGAAAAAATTGTGCAGGGCACCAAATCTACTCTTGCGCTTGCGCAGCGCACAGGTGCAACACGATATTTGTTGACGAGCTCAGGAGCTGTGTATGGTCGCCAACCAGCAACTCTTACTCACATCGCGGAAAATTATTCTGGTGCGCCTGATTCTCTTGATACACACAACGCTTATGGACAGGGTAAACGCGTCGCGGAATGGCTCGCTCATACTATTAGCAAGCAGCAAAACCTCCAGGTAAAAGTTGCGCGCTGCTTTGCACTGCTAGGCCCCTACCTGCCAATGGATGCGCACTTTGCTGCCGGTAATTTTATTCGCGATGGACTCGATAATCGCGCTATTGCAGTCAATGGCGATGGCACCAGCAGCCGTTCTTATTTGTATGCAGCGGATATGACAGTGTGGCTACTTACCATCTTGATAAATGGCAGCGATCAAACTAACTACAATCTCGGTTCTGCGAATGCCATTTCAATCAAAGCCTTGGCCGAAATAATATCTGAAATTATTTACGGTGAAAAAAAAGTCATTGTGGCCCAGCAAGCCATCGCTAATTCTCCTACCCAGCAATATGTGCCGGATGTGACCAAAGCCCAGCGAGAATTGGGGCTTAAGCAGTACACAGATTTACCTTCTGCGATTCAAAAAACTATTTCATGGGAAAAACGTCGGCGCTCGCTAGCCACGCAAAACCATTAACCAAAAATTAAATGGACTCAGTGCATGACTGCATTTGCCCCCCACCGGTTACGACAAACCGTATTAAAGATGGCGTTCTCCGGCTCGACTGTGCATATAGGCTGCGCGTTCTCGATTATTGAAATTATGTCGGTACTTTATCGCAATCACCTGCGCTACCCCGACGATAACCCGACAGCAGCTGGGCGCGATTATCTAGTACTAAGTAAAGGGCATGGGGTTATGGCGCAGTACGCCTGCCTTTATGAGAAAAATTGGTTAACCACCAATGATATTGAAAATTATTTTAAAGACGGATCCAAACTCAAAGGCCTATCAGATGCGCATGTGGTTGGCTGCGAAGTCACCTCTGGGTCTTTAGGCCACGGTCTGTCAGTGGGTGTCGGGATGGCACTGGCAGCAAAGCTGAACAAGAGCGACCAACATTGCTACGCCGTTGTCGGTGATGGTGAAATGAATGAAGGCACCATGTGGGAAGCGATTTTATTTGCCAAGCAACAAACACTGGACAATTTGATTATCATCGTCGATGAAAACGGTTTTCAAGCCATGGGGAAAACCCATGAAGTTTTAGGATTGGGCAGCCTGAAAGATAAATTTTCAGCATTCGGTTTTGATGTGCTCGCCGTCGATGGACACAATGAGTCTGAGTTGGATGACGCATTGTGGAAATTAAAAAATAGTAAAAATGGCAATCCCAAGTCTCTCATTGCGCGTACAGTGAAAGGCAAAGGTGTTTCTTTCATGGAAAATGAAAATAGTTGGCATTACACGCGCCTAACCCAAGACACTTTTAATATGGCCATGGCCGAACTGGAGCCTGCAGTATGAGATCTGTATTCTCCAAAACAATTCTCGCTGCAGCCCAGGCTGATCCCAAAGTGTTGCTGTTAACTGGCGACCACGGTTACGCATTGTTTGATGAGTTCCGTAAAGCAGCACCTGAACAATTTATTAATGCCGGTATTGCCGAACAAAATATGGTGGGTGTCGCTGCAGGCCTTGCCAAGGCGGGCTTTAAACCCATCGTATATGGACTGAGCGCATTTGTGCCGATACGTGTTCTCGAACAAATAAAAATGGATGTGTGCTACGAAAATTTGCCCGTGGTATTTATTGGTGATGGCGCTGGCTTGGTATACAGCAGCTTGGGTAGCAGCCATCAATCGACGGAAGATATTGCTGTGCTGCGCCCTATTCCCAACATCAGTATTTTATCCCCTTGTGACGTTTACGAAATGCAGTATGCGATGGATGAAGCCCTGAGATTTAAATCACCTTTTTACCTACGCATGGGGAAATCTGACATAGGGGATGTTCACAAAAGCCCGGTGTCCGTACCAGTTGGGGATCTGGTTCCAGTGCGTACAGGCCAACATAATGACATTCTTTTTTTAGCGACCGGCTCAATGGTCAAAACTGCCATCAAACTTGCTGAAACGGTAAATGCTGCTGTGTGGAGTGTACCTGGAATTAAACCTGTCAATCACACCCAGCTCAACGAAATTGCGTTACATACCAAAACCGTAGTGACACTTGAAGAACATTCAATCTTCGGCGGTTTGGGCAGCCTGGTTGCTGAAACTCTTGGCGAAACCGGTAAAACACGCGTGATCCGTATGGGGGTACAGGATCGCTTCTCACAAAAATGCGGCAGCTATGATTACTTGCTCAAAGAGCATGGAATTGATGTGGCCGGCCTGATACCACAATTGACCTCCGTTCTTGCGAGCGATTAAGCCATCATTTTTTTAACACGGCGATTGCCGGCGGTAATGATTTAGCGGAGCCAAAACTGGCTGACGGGAGAACTGGATTTGTATTTTATTAAGCGCAAGGAACATGGCTTTTTATGCCTGTTGTTATTGGCCTACGTTGTGTTACGCAGCTTTTATCTGGATGCAGTGCCCCGTTGGGATGCCGCCACCTATTGGGGCGCTATTGCCAGCGCAGTCGAAGCCACAAAAAATCTTACTGATATAACTGAATTACCACGCATCATTCTGGATAAATACAATGTGTTTGGCCACTCGGCCATGGGCTATGTTGGCCTACTGGTGCTGGGGCAACTATTTGATTACCCCAACTTGTTTATTCTCAATTTCACTCATCTTTTAATGGCTGCTTTTTCAATTTTTTGCAGCTTTAAAATTTTTCGCTGGTTCCTTCCAGAAGATCGCCACTTACCCGAAGTATTATTCGCAACCGCACTCTATGCGTTGAATCCATTATTTTTTGCATCGTCAATTTTTATTAATACTGACTTTCCGGTTTTGGTTTTTTTTACCGCATCTTTGGCAGCATTACTCTATGGATATTACGGCTGGTTCGCTATCGCAAGCCTGTTTATGATCTTTTCCAAAGCGACTGGAACTATTTTCTGGATTTCCCTGGTGGGCGGCATTGGTCTTTATGGGCTGATTACTTTATGCCGCGAACTGCGCGCCGGTCGCCGACTTGAATTGAGTGCTTTGTTTCCGCCAGTTGGAATATCAGCAACAAAGGTACGGCTTTCGTATTGGAGTATCGGTTATCGCGCCTTTTGTATCCTATTGCCCGGGATAGCTTTTAAATTGTATTCAGTCGCCCAGGCAGGCGCCATGTGGGCCGCGGATAGCGGGCTAAAGTTCGATTCTAACGGTTGGAACTGTTTTGGTTTCAACCCACGAGTGATGAACTATCGCGCAGCTGAAATGTTTATCCTTAACTTCCATTGGGTGTTAGTGACGACCGCGCTATTTGCACTGTTAATTGGCATAGGT
>DATIDX010000132.1:0-3910 GCA_035456025.1 Cellvibrio sp.
ATTCCCGCAAGTGCCGCGCATCGCACTGACGGCGACGGCCGATGTGCGTACGCGCGATGAAATTATCGCGCGCCTGCAACTGGAAAATGCGCAGCAATTTATCAACGGATTTGATCGGCCCAATATTCAATACCGTATCGCGCAAAAGAATAATCCCAAAATCCAATTGATGCGTTTTCTGCGCGAAGAGCAAGCTGGCAACTCCGGTATTGTGTACTGCCTGTCGCGCAATAAAGTCGAGCAAATTGCTGAGTGGTTAAGTGCAGAAGGTCTTACCGCTCTGCCTTATCACGCTGGTTTACCTGCGAATGTGCGCCAAAAAAACCAGGAGCGGTTTTTGCGCGAAGACAACATCATTATGGTGGCGACTATCGCATTTGGTATGGGTATCGATAAACCCGATGTGCGTTTTGTCGCGCACCTGGATTTGCCCAAAAGTATTGAAGCCTATTATCAGGAAACTGGCCGTGCGGGCCGCGATGGTGAGCCTGCGACAACTTTATTGCTCTACGGTTTGGAAGATGTAGTAAAGCTACGGCAAATGATGGCGCAGAGTGAAGGCAGCGAAGAGTTTAAACGCAATGAACAGCAGCGTTTAAATGCGATGCTCGGTTTGTGTGAAATCACTTCCTGTCGCCGCCAAAGTTTATTGCGCTATTTTGGCGATACGCTCGCACAGGCCTGCGGCAATTGCGATTGCTGCATCAACCCGCCGCAAACCTGGGACGCCACCGAAGCAGTGCAGATGGCGCTCTCCTGTGTCTATCGCACCGGCCAGCGGTTTGGTGCCGGGCATGTGATCGATGTATTGCGCGGCAGCAACAATGAAAAAATTCTGTCGTTCGATCATCACAAATTAACCACTTACGGCATTGGCAAAAATTTAAGTGCAGATGAATGGAAATCGATTTTCCGCCAATTGGTGGCGCGCGGTTTACTCGATGTGAATGTCGATGGTTTTGGCGGCTTGCTATTAAATGAATCCTGCCGCTGCTATTTGCGCGGCGAAGAAAAAATCAGTTTGCGCCGCGAATTAAAAGTCACCGCCAACACCCCCCGTCGTTCCAACCTCGGCCAAAATATCGAGGCAGAAGATCAAGGCTTATGGAATGCATTGCGCTCCTGCCGCAAACGCCTCGCCGAAGAGCAAGGTGTTCCACCCTACGTTATTTTCCACGATGCTACATTGCGCGAAATGCTGGAGTTCCGCCCGCTCACAGCGGAGCAATTGCGCAGCATTACCGGTGTAGGCGAAAGCAAATTAAAACGTTTCGGCGATGAATTTTTAGCGGTAATCCGCGAGGCGGAATATCAGGCGTAATTATCTATAGAACTAATTCTTCAGTGATATTTTTTAAAATTGGAAATAGGACGATTTATGAAATCAGTATTAGGTTACAGGGTAATTTATCCATTAGGTTTAGCCACATTGCTCTTAGTTGGCTGCGGTGGCGGCAGTAATGGTGATGGCGGCAAAGCAAGCAGTGCAGCCAGTGAAATCAAAATCATTTCTAGTAGCCAACTGGCGGCGTCGAGCAGCAGTACAGTGTCGAGTGGCATTTCCTCTTCCGTTACTTCCTCGGTTAGTGCACCGGCCAAAATTACGTCCTTGTCAAAAAGTGATGTAACCAAAATCCTCGCAGGTAATTACATCTTCGCTGAATCCAGCTGTAGTAACTGTGACCAAAGTGCGACAGGTTATGCGTGGTATGTTGACGGCCAGGATGCACCGATTTCTGCCACCGACAGACTCCTGATTGACGAGTCTATCCAAAGCAAAACAATCAGGCTTACCGCCACACCCTATTCACCTGTTGGTGTTGCCGGCAACACAGAATCAATCAGTTTGAAGAGCAACAAGGTGGAAAAAATTGTGCCCTTTGAGTCTGGCTACATTGCGATAAAAACCGATGGTAGTAAGGTGCCTTGGGGTTACTTTGGAATTGATGCCGATCTGGATGTGATACGTGAGTTGGATGATCCGACACAACTAAAATACAGTGGCTTGGCATTTGCCGCGTTAAAAAATGATGGCAGCGTCACTGCCTGGGGTGAACCAAATTGGGGTGGAGACAGCAGTGGCAAAGATTTAACACAGGTTGTTTCAGTCATCGCAGGTGGGAGTGCATTTGCGGCGCTGAAAAAAAATGGCACGGTGGTAGTGTGGGGGAATGCTGATAAAGGCGGTGATGCCACCGGAATTGATTTAACCAATGTGGCCTCCGTATTTACTAACGGTGTTGCATTTGTGGCAATTAAAAAAGATGGCAGCGCCGTCACCTGGGGTGATCAGGAATGGGGTGGCAATAGCGATGGAAAGGATCTTTCCAATATCAAAACGGTTGTTGGAAATATCTATGCGTTTGCAGCGATTAAACACAACGGGGAAGCGGTAACTTGGGGGCGCGCAGAAAGAGGTGGTGATAGTTCCGGTGTCGACCTCACCCAGGTGAAAGCTATTTCAAGTGCTGATTATGGTGCGTTCGCTGCGCTTAAAACCGATGGCACAGTTGTGACCTGGGGCCACCCTGAGCGTGGAGGTGATAGCACCGGTAAGGATTTAACCAATGTCGTTTCTATTGTTGGGAACGAATATGCATTTGCGGCATTGAAAGCCGATGGAGCTGTGACCACATGGGGCGGTGTGCCGAGTTTTAGCGTATGGGATTCACCGACGCCAATTGATGTCTCGGGATTGGATTTAACCAATATTATTTCGGTTAGCAGCAACAAAACATCCTTTGCCGCGCTGAAAGCAAATGGAACGGTTGTGACTTGGGGCAAGGCGGCGTCCGGCGGTGATTCCAGTAAAGTTAATCTCACCAATGTAAAATCCATTACCAATAGTCACTTCGCTTATGCTGCATTAAAAACTGATGGAAGTGTTATCTGTTGGGGTAGTGAACATTCGGATTTAATAAATATCAAATCGATTGTGGCAAATAGAGAATCCTTCGCTGCCATCACTACTGAGGGTGATGTAAGGAGTTGGGGAATCACTTCTATGTCGCAGGAGGTTCGAGCAGCGTTAGCACCAGCTGACCTTATATTGTCCAGCACACTGGCTCGTTGAGGCTGAAGGTTAACATGGATTCGCTCACGCAAATTGCACTAGGCGCGGCAGTAGGTGTCGCAGTGATGGGGCGCAAAACAGCGCTCTGGAAAGCCGCGCTTATGGGCGCGGTGTGCGGCACTCTGCCGGATCTGGATGTGTTAATTAAACATGGCGATCCGATTCGCGATATGACCTTGCATCGCACCGAAAGCCATGCGCTGTTTTATCTCACACTGGTGTCACCGCTGCTTGCATGGCTGGTTGCAAAACTCGCGCGCGAAATGCATTTATTCAAACACTGGTGCCTCGCGGTGTGGTTGGTGTTAATCACCCATCCACTGCTCGATACCATGACGATATATGGCACCCAACTGGCACTGCCGTTTAGCGATTATCCCTTCGGCATCGGCAGCGTGTTTGTGATCGACCCGCTGTATACCTTGCCACTATTGATCGGCACCGGCATCGCTCTCGCGCGCAAACAATTAACCGGTTTACGTTGGAATTCGATTGGTCTTGTGCTCAGCAGCCTGTATTTAGTGTGGGGCCTGGCGATGCAATTTTATGTTGGCACACTTGCCGATAAATCTATCGCCGCGCAAGGTTTATCGGTGCAACAGCGATTGGTTACGGCATCGCCATTCAACAGTTTGTTATGGCGTGTGGTGGCTATTACGCCGCAAGGCTACGCAGAAGGTTTTTATTCGCTGCTTGATCGGGATGAAAATATTCGATTCGTAGAATACCCACGCGGGCAGGAAATTTATGGAGCTGTTCGTGGCAACTGGGAGGTAAACCGCATCGCCTGGTTTAGCCACGGCTATTTCAAAATGACGGAAGAAAACGGTGTAATCA